>CAZAWL010000006.1:17341-19667 GCA_964488705.1 uncultured Sphingopyxis sp. | reverse complement strand
CGGTGATGCGCCCTTCGACGCGGCTTACACCCTTGCCCTCGGCATAGCGGCGCAGAAACGCGGCATAGAGCGACGCGTCAAAGTGAAAGGCGTGGGCGTGGCCGCCAGCGGCGGCGGGACGCGCCGGGTCTGCCGGGGCAAATCGCCCGGCATAGGCGGCCTGTGCGCCGACACTATAGCTGTCGAGCGAGCTTTCGTCGGCGGCGTGCCCGCGTAGCCAATAGTGGTAAAAGGGCAGCAGGCCGAGGCTGCGGCCGATGATGCCAAAAGCGTGCATGTAGCGATGGCCCGGCGCACGCCACCCTTCAAAGGCAATGCCCAGCTTGAAGCTGCCCTGTGTCGCCCGGACGAATTCCGATTCGTCGATGCCCAGAGCCGCATTGAAATTGCGGATTTGCGGGATCGTTGCTTCGCCGACCCCGATCGTCCCGATCGCGTCGGATTCAATCAGGCTGACGGGGTAGTTTGCAGGCAGGAAACGCGCCAGCGCGGCTGCGACCATCCAGCCGGCGGTGCCTCCACCGACGATGAGGACGCGCTTGGCGGGACTGGTCGTCATGTCGTCTGATGCCTCGGTAAGAAATGAAGCCCCTACCACATTTTGGTTGCGGCAGGGGCTTCGTGCGACCCGAAGATGTCAGAAGCGGTATGTAAATCCGCCGAGGAAACGGCGACCGTAAATCTGGTAGTCGATCACCGTGTTCGGATTGGACAGGTTGGCCACCGATGCGAAACGCTCATCGGTCAGGTTCTGGCCCTGTAGATAGAGCGACAGGCCGTGCAGGGCGCTGCCTTCCTGGAAATCATAGCCGATCTGTGCGTCGATGATGGTTTCCGGCAGTGCCTGACGCCGCGTCGGCGAGCCGCCAAAGCCGGTAAAGTCACCCAGGAAGGTTGAACGGTAACGAGCACTGACGCGCGCGTTAAAGCCCCAGCGTTCGAAATAGGCGGTGCCGTTGACTACCCACTTTGAATAGCCGGGAATGGTGGTCAGATTGCCGTTCGCGTCCCGCACGCGGGTCCGCGAATATCCTGCGCCGCCAGTCACGCCAAAGCCTTCGAGTGCCGGCACGATGTTGCCGAGCGGCATCGTGATGGCCAATTCGCCACCATAGAGCGAACCCCCGCCAGTGTTGACCGGCGCGTCGAGCGTGCCAAGCGTCGGCAATGCCGGGAAGCCTGCCGCACCAGTGGGTGGGGGGAATCCGGCATAGTCAAACTGGAAACGACCGTTGAAGATATAGCTCTTGATGTCCTTGTAGAACAGCTGGAGAGCGACAACACCGCCGCGGCCAAAATATTGTTCGACATTGAGGTCGAATGCGTTGGCCCGGTAGGGGCGCAGGAACGGGTTACCGCCACCGCCACGAATGATGCCGCCGGGCACCGAGGCGTCGATGCCATAGCCTATCGACACCCGCGTGTCGTCGAGCCGCGCCCGCATGATCTCGCGTGCGGCGGCAAAGCGGATGATCGTGTCGCTTTCCAACCGCAGAGAGAGGTTGAGGCTGGGCAGGACGTCCCAATAATTGTCACCCAGGCTGAGCAATTGGGGCCCCGCCGGTGTGTTGATGAAACCGGTCGAATTCTGTTCGGCATTGACGGCCTGAACGCCGAAATTGCCGGTCAGCGTGCCGAATGACAAATCGGTTTCGATATTGCCCTGCAGATAGATGGTCATCAGGTCTTCGGAAACCGTATAACCCTTGCTCAGCACGTCAAAGGCCGCACCCGGACCAGTCGCGACCCGTGGTTCGAGCACCAGCACGCCATCGCGGATCAGGTCACGTGCGTCATAGCTCTGGATCGGGCCAAGACCGAGATAGGCCAAATTGGTCGGGGCCAGACGATATTGTTGCGGCAGGGTGGCCGTCAGTGCGCCGCCGGGCAAGCGGACAAAAGCCTCGTCCGGGGTCAGCGTTTTCTCCCGCGTCGTATAGTTGACGCCGAACTGGACGGAACGGAGAAAGCCGTTCTCCAACTCGCGCTCGACTTCGGCGCGGAACTGGAACAGTTCGTCATCGACGATGCGATTATTATAATAGCCGGCCTGCGGCACGGTGCCGCCGCCCCAGCCGAGCGGGTCGGTCAGAAAGATTCGGGCCGGGTCGGAATAGTCGATGGACGGCACGAACGTGCCGCCGGTCGGCCCGGTCGTAAAATTGATGTTGGCGGCTGCGCCAATTCCGGTGTCATCGCCGTTAAAACCGGTTCCGGAATAGGATTCGAGGCTGAGCTCGTTGCGGTCGGTGCGCGAATAGCCAATATCACCCGTGAAGTTCCAGCCATTGTCCCCACGATAGGCGGCGTTAAAGCCGAAACTGTA
>CAZAWL010000006.1:0-17241 GCA_964488705.1 uncultured Sphingopyxis sp. | reverse complement strand
ACACCAATGCGTTCCAGATCGGTCGATGTGACAAACGACTTGGATCCGCCAATGATGGCCGCGTTGGTGGCGGTGCCGTTCGACACTGTGCCGGAAACGCTATTGTACCCCCAGGCGTTGAATTCCTGAACCTGATAGGGTTCGTTGACGTACGAGGCGGCCAGCGAAATGCCCAGCGTGTCGTCGGCAAACTGGTCGACATAGGTCGCGTTGGCGCGATAGCCGACGTCGTGCGACCCGGCATTCAATGCGCCAAGGTCGGCATAGCTGGCGCGTGCACCAATCGCGAGGATCCGGTCATTGGTTTCGAGCGGGCGGATGGTGCGAATGTCAATGGTGCCGACCAACCCTTGGCCAACGATGCTCGCCATCGGCGATTTGAACACATCGACCCGGCTGACGATTTCGGACGGATACTGGTCCAATTCGACCGAGCGGTTGTCGCTGGTTGTCGTTTGTTCACGCCCGTTGAGCAACGTCTGCGAGAAATCCGGGCCGAAGCCGCGAATGGCAATGACGTTGGCGCGGCCGTTCAGCCGCTGAGAGGTCAGGCCGGGCAGGCGGGCGATCGCTTCGCCGATCGAAGCGTCGGGCAAACGGCCAATATCTTCTGCGGAGACCGACTCGACGATCTGGTCGGCCCGACGCTTGACGCTGACGGCGTTTTCGAGGCTCGCAGCATAGCCGGCGGTGACAACGATGTCGTCATTGTCATCCTCTTCGTCGGCCGACGCGGTGGCGCTTTGGGCGTACGCTGTGCCGGAAACCAGCAGCGCAGCTGACAGTGCGAGTGCGCTGGCCGTGCGGGCAAGCATGAGCGACGCCCCTAAGGACTGAGTCCGTTTCATAAAATTTCTCTCCCCTTGCACCCGAGTCCCGCGCCGGCGACGAAACGCCCGCGACGCGGATTAGGGTATCAAGCGCTGCATGCTTTGCTTGCCCTTGCAAGGGAAGTGGCGCACATACGTATTCAAAGAGCGCTATCGCCGGGGGGCGGGAGGGTTTACGGTTGTCGAGCAAGCCGACATCCTTTGACATTGCCGAATTGGCGGGCGTTTCGCAGCCGACGGTGTCGCGCGCGCTGCGCAACAGCCCTTCGGTGAGCGAGGCGACGCGCAATCGTATTCAGGCCATTGCCCAGCAACTGAATTATAAAGTCGACAAAAACGCTTCAAATCTGCGCAGTCGGCACAGCAATACGCTGGCGCTTCTGCTTTTCGAAGATCCGTCGCCGGACGAAAGCATGATCAACCCCTTTTTCCTCGCTATGCTCGGGTCCATCACCCGGGCTGCGGCGCGGCGCGGCTATGATCTGCTGGTGTCGTTCCAGCAGCTGTCGAGTGACTGGCACGTCGATTATGAGGACAGCCGCAAGGCCGACGGACTCATCCTCTTGGGCTATGGCGATTATCGCGAATATCAAGGTCGATTGGCGCGTCTGGCGCAGCAGGGCACGCATTTTGTCCGCTGGGGGTCGGAAGTGGCGGGCCAACCTGAAGTGGTCGTAGGATGCGATAATATGGAAGGCGGTCGCGCTGTCACCCAGCATCTGATCGACCGGGGACGCAAACGGCTGGCCTTCATCGGCTCGATCGATGACGGGGCGCCCGAATTTCGCGACCGTTATGCCGGCTATTGCGCCGCCTTGCATGCCGCCGGCATCGCGAGCGATGCCCGACTTCAGGTCGATGCCATTAGTACGGAGGCCGCTGGCGCGGCGGCCGCGCAGCAACTTCTCCAGCGCAACCTGCCCTTTGACGCGCTCGTCGCGGCGAGCGATTTGATTGCCATCGGCGCGTTGCGCGCGCTCAAGACGGCGGGATTGCAGGTCCCCGACGACATCGCGTTGACCGGGTTCGACGACATATTGGCGGCTAATTTCACGGCGCCGCCGCTGACCACCGTTGTGCAAAATGTCTCGGCGGCGGGCGATCTGCTGGTCAGCAAGCTGCACCAGCTGGTCCATGAGGGCACAGCCACCAGCGAGGTGATCCCCGCCCGATTGGTCGTGCGCGCCTCGTCGGGTTAGCGCGCGACCAGCACCAGATGGCCCCATGCCGGGATTGTGACGCGGCTATCGCGAGCAATGGTTATGCGTTCGCCGCCGCGATAATCGACATAATCGCCGGCGAACGGTCCTGCGGTGAATCCGATGGTGCGCGGCTCCGCCGAAAAATTGAACAGGCCGAATATCTTGTCGTCACCCTGTTGCCGGACAAAGCTGAAAACATGCGGGTGGCCGTCATTGACGACGGGCACCATGGGCGCGCCCCACGCGCCATTGTGCAGCGCGGGGTGTGCATCGCGAAACGCGATCAGCCGCTGGTACATGGCGGTGTTGGGGTGTTCGGTTTCTGGCCAGATGATCGGGTCACGCTCAAAAAAGGCAAGCCGACGGTCGTTGCCCGCTTCCTGCCCGTTATAGATGAGTGGGATGCCGTCGGCGACAAAGGTCAGCACCGTCACATTGTCGAGTGCGGGACCGAATAACTCATACTCCGTTCCATCCCAGCTGTTCTTGTCATGGTTCGACGTGAACATCATGCGCATGGCGCCGTGCGGCCAGGCACCGTCATCCCAGCTCAGCCAGCCGAACAAGGCGCCAACATCCGCTCTGCGCTGCCCGATATTGTGCAACGCCTCGAACCACCCCCACGCATAGCTTGCATCAAAGGCGCGGCGGTGCAGTTCGGGATATTCCCATTCGGCGAGCATGAACACCGGGCGGATTGCGTCGAGTTCGGCACGGACATTGTCCCAGAAATCGATCGGCACCATGCCTGCTACGTCGGCGCGATAGCCATCGATGCCGACCTCGCGCACCCAATAGGCCATGGCCTGCGTCATATATTGGCGAACTTCGGGGCGCGAATAATCAAGGTCGATGATGTCCGACCAATCCCACCACGTGGTGGGCCGGAAATTGCCGTCCCAGTTGCGTTCATACCAGTCGGGATGGTCGCGGGCGAGCGGGTTGTCCCATGCGGTGTGGTTGGCCACCCAATCGAGGATGACATGCATCCCCTGCGCATGCGCCGCATCGACAAAAGCCTTGAGGTCGTCACGCGTGCCGAATTCGGGGTTTACACCATAATAGTCGCGTACCGAATAGGGGCTGCCGCGACTGCCCTTGCGGTTGAGCTCGCCGATCGGGTGGATCGGCATCAGCCAAAGGATGTCGACCCCCAGCGCCCTCAGCCGCGGTAACTGCGCCTGCGCTGCACGAAATGTGCCCTCCGGCGTGAACTGGCGCGTATTGATCTGATAGATGATTGCGTCGCGTGACCATGCTGGCGCGGTGATTTCAATATAGGGACGCGGCTGATAGCGGGCCGTACCATCAGCTGGCGGTGCGGGTTGTGCCGTCGCCTGTCCGGCAAACAGCGCCACGGCAAGGCATAGCGTCGCCAAAGCCCGGATAACCCTCATCGCACTTCTCCCGCTCGCTCAGCATGCGCCGATACTTTTTGCAGCGCAGGCTGCATGGCGCGGCGCGTGAAGGCAACCACCGAACCCCAGTGTATTCGTATGTGGTGATTGCTGCTGCCGCCAGCATGCGCCACTGTGTCTGGTATCGACCGGCCCGGCAAATGCGGTTGGCGATGGGTAGAGAAGAGGGATGGGGACATGATCGACGCGTCGATGCCCGCGATGGGAACCACCGAAAAACCGCGTCAAAACTGGGCAGGACTCGTCCTGATCAGCATCGGTTTTTTCGGCATCCAGATCGGCTTTGCGCTGCAAAACGCCAATATGAGCCGTATTTTTCAGACGCTGGGCGCCAGCGTCGAGGAATTGCCGGCGCTGTGGGTAGCGGCCCCTTTGACCGGGCTCTTGGTCCAGCCGATCATCGGCCACTATTCCGACCGGACATGGGGACGGTTCGGCCGCCGTCGCCCCTATTTCTTGGCCGGGGCCGTTTTTGCTGCTGCGGCGATGGTCTACATGCCGCTGGCGCCGGTCCTGCTGGCCGCCGCATTGGCGCTGTGGGTGATGGATGCCAGCATCAACGTCGCCATGGAACCGTTTCGTGCCTTTGTCGGCGACATGCTGAACAGTGACCAGCATACGGCCGGTTATGCAGTCCAGACCGCCTTTATTGGTGCAGGCGCGGTGGCGGGCTCGCTTTTTCCGACGCTGTTGACCGCACTCGGTGTCGCCAATGAGGCGGCGCCCAATGTGGTTCCGGATACGGTGCGCTACAGTTTCTGGTTCGGCGGGGCGGCGCTGCTGGTTGCGGTGCTGGCAACGGTGCTGTCCACCCGCGAATATAGTCCCGAACAAATGCGGGCCTTTGCCGGCGGCGATGCGGCGGGGGACGCTGCGGATGATCAGGTCGCCATACGCGCGCTGGCTGCCCGCACCTATGGCACCAGCGCAGCATGGCTGGTGGCGGGCGTGACCGTGGCGCTGCTGGTCGCGCCGCTCAAAGCCAAATCGGAAGTCTATCTGCTGGGGGCATTGCTTGCCGCCTATGGCGTCGCCAGCGCTATTGCCATTGCCATGGCAAAGGCGGGACGCGGCGCAACGCTGTTGGGCCATGTCGTGAGTGATTTTGCCGGCATGCCGCCGGTGATGAAACGTCTGGCGCTGGTTCAGTTCTTCACATGGTCGGCGCTGTTCATCATGTGGTTCAACACGACACCGGTAGTGGCCCAATATGCCTTTGGTGCGACGGACACCTCGTCAGAGCTGTTCAACCGGGCCGGCAATTGGGTGGGCGTGCTGTTTTCTGTGCAGAACGGTGTTGCCGCAGTGGCCGCGCTGCTGGTGCTGCCCTGGCTGGCGCGCCAGGTTGGCAAGGCGCGCACCCATATGCTGTGCCTGTTTGCGGGGTCGCTCGGTTTCCTCGGCTTTCTGTTCGTTCGCGACCCGGTGCTGCTGATCGGCCTGGAAGTGCTGCTTGGTCTGGCCTGGGCCTCGATCCTCGCCATGCCCTATTCGATCCTCGCGGCGACACTGCCGCAGGCCAAGCTTGGGGTGTATATGGGCCTGTTCAATGTCTTCATCGTTTTGCCGCAGCTGATCGTGGCGACGGTGATGGGGTCAATCGCGCAGGCATTTTTCCCGGGCGAACCGATCTATACCATGGCGTTTGCGGCCGTCACGATGGCTGCGGCGGGGTTGGCGATGCTGCGGGTACGGGTGGGCTAGCCGGACAGGCTCTTGCTCGCCTGTTCGGTCGTGTCGCGCGACAGGCCCGGCGTCGCCAGCACCCGTTCGAGGCCCGCGCGCATCATGGCCGCGCGACCTTCGTCAAATCGCTTCCACCGGCCCAGTGGCGGGATCATGCGGGCCGCCGTCTGCGGGTTTTTGGGGTCGAGTGCGATGATGAGGTCCACCAGCAGGTCATAGCCGCGCCCATCGGCGCTGTGAAAACTACCCTGATTGGCGGCAAAGGCCCCGTAAAGTGACCGTACGCGGTTGGGGTTGGTCAGCGAAAAGTCCGGGTGCTGCGCCAGCCGGGCGACAACATCGACCGTGTCGGCGCGCAGCGAAAAGGCCTGGGTCGTGAACCATTTGTCGAGCACGAGGGCATTGTCGGCATAGCGGTCGTAAAAGCGTTGTAGCGCAACCTCGCGCTCGGGCGTGTCGCTATGGGCCAGAACCGCCAATGCCGATTGGCGGTCGGTCATCCCGACGGCCGCATCAAATTGCGACATGGCGAGCGTCGCTGCGTCCCCGGCATCGCTGGCCCACAACATCATCAATGCCAGACTGCGCAGCTTGCGCTTGCCTTTGGACGGCGGCGACAGGTCAAAGGCGTCGGTGGCAGTCTCGCGCTGGATGTCGCGCCACATATCCCTATGCGTCTG
Source organism: uncultured Sphingopyxis sp. (assembly GCA_964488705.1). GTDB lineage: Bacteria > Pseudomonadota > Alphaproteobacteria > Sphingomonadales > Sphingomonadaceae > Sphingopyxis. The sequence goes on along the minus strand of CAZAWL010000006.1, from coordinate 11,425 downwards.
GCCAATGGCTGCCTGCAAGGCGCGACGCTCGCGGCGGATGGCGTCCGGGTCGACGGTCACCATCTGGTCGCCAATGAACGCCTCGCTTGGCAATGCACAGGCCTCTGCGACAAAAGCGGGGTCGGCGCGCCAATGGTCGAGCATGGCGCCGAGCGCGGCCACGACCGAATCATGGCTGGCGACAGTGCCGGCGACGCGGGCGACGAGCGTTTCAAGCATCAGCGCCTGCAGCGCCTCATATCGGGCGAAACTGTCGTCGTCATGCGCTGCCAGCCATGCCAGTTCGCCCGGCGCACGCGCGACATCGGCGATGATCGGTGCGGAAAAGGCGCGGTTAAATGACAGCATCGGCCGTGTCGCAAATCGGCCGAGCGGGACGTCCATCGATTCCGACTGGAGGATCAACAGCTGTTCAGCGGCCGGCGCGTTGCGTGACGGGTCATGGGCCGCGATCTTGATCGGTAGCGGCATTGGCTGCTTTGTCGGCTGGCCAGGTGTCAATGGCACGCTTTGCGCCAGCCGCAGGACAGCTTCCCCGGTCGTTGCATCATGGTCAATCTGGGCACTGACTTGCGGCGTCCCGGCCTGGCTGTACCAGAGCCGGAACTGGGTCAGGTCGATGCCTGCGCCATCCTCTATGGCGCGGACAAAATCTTCGCAGGTCGCGGCTTCGCCGTCATGCCGGTCGAAATAGAGGTCGGTGCCGGCCCGAAAGCGTTCGGGCCCGACCATGGTCGCCATCATGCGGATGACCTCGGCCCCCTTGTTATAGACCGTCGCGGTATAGAAATTGCTGATTTCCTGATAGCTATCGGGCCGTATCGGGTGCGCGAGAGGCCCGCCATCCTCCGGAAACTGGGCGGCGCGCAACATCCGCACATCCTCGATGCGCTTGACGGCGGGCGACCCCATGTCGGCGGAAAAGCACTGGTCGCGGTAAACGGTGAAGCCCTCTTTCAGGCTGAGCTGAAACCAGTCGCGGCAGGTGACCCGGTTGCCCGACCAATTGTGGAAATATTCATGGGCAACGACGCCTTCGACTCCGTCGAAATCAATGTCGGTCGCCGTGTCGGCATCGGCCAATATGTAGCGGGTGTTGAATATGTTGAGGCCCTTATTCTCCATCGCCCCCATGTTGAAATCGCTGACGGCGACGATGTTGAACACCGGCAGGTCATATTCGCGGCCATAGACGCGTTCGTCCCACGCCATGCTGTTCTTGAGCGCGCGCATGGCGTGGTCGGTGCGGCCCTGGTCGCCGTCGCGGACCCAGATGGCCAGCTCCACATCCTGCCCTGACATGGTGGTAAAGCTGTCGCGGTTGGCGACAAGCTGTCCGGCAACCAGCGCGAACAGGTAAGACGGCTTGCGCCACCGGTCGTGCCATTCCGCAAAATGCCGGCCGCCGGGCAAATCGCCCTGTGCGGTCCGTTCGCCGTTGGCGAGCAGGACGGGAAACGTCGCCTTGTCGCCTTCCATGCGGACCGAATAGACACTCATATTGTCGGGGCGGTCGACAAACGGGATGATCCGGCGGAACCCCTCCGCCTCGCACTGGGTGCACAACATGCCGCCCGACGCGAACAGGCCCATCAACTGGCTATTGGTGGTCGGGTTAATTGCGGTCGCAAACTGGACGGTGGCGCCGTCCCCGCTGATGGGAATGATGATCGTGCGGTCGACATGCTGCCATGCGGTTGCGACGCCGTCCACCGTCATATGTTCGGGCATCGCACCATCTTCGTCGAGCACCAACGGCCGGTCATGCGCCCCGTTGCGCCGCACGGCCAGCGTGGCAGTGACGCGCGTGGCCTCGAGCCCCAGGTCAAAGTGCAGGTGCACAGTGTCGACGAGCCAGTCGGGCGCGCGATAGTCGCTGCGCAATATGCTGACGGGGGCGGGGGGTGGTACGGAAATGTCGGCCATGGCACACTTTAGGTCCGGCGATGGGGCCATACAACAGGCAAAGTTGCACGCCCTTGCAAGCCGGCATTCATGGTGTATCATGGGCGCAATACAGCACTAGGGGAGACACCGGATGCAGCGCTTTTGGGTTGCGACACTGGCGGTAGCGATGGCCATGGTGCCGGGCGCGGCGATGGCGGCTGCCGGGGCACCGCCATTTGACGTGGATGCGGCAACCCGCGTCTATCTGGACAGCCTGCAGGGGGCGGCGCGGGCGCAATCCGACGCCTATTTCGAAGGCGGATACTGGCTCATTTTGTGGGGTGCGTTGGTGGCGCTGCTGTCCGACTGGCTGATCTTGCGCAGCGGCCTGTCGGCGAGGCTGCGCGACTGGGCAGAAGGGTTGACCCGGCGCCGGTTCCTGCAAGCGATGGTGTGGACGGTGCCCTATATCCTGGCGGGGACCATTCTGACGGCGCCGTGGGTCTTTTATACCCAATATGTCCGTGAAAAATCATATGGCCTGCTGACTCAGGACTTTGGTCCCTGGCTGGGTGAAGCGGGCATCGGCCTTGGCGTCGACCTGGTCGTCATGATGCTTGCGGTTCCGCTGATTCTATGGGGTATCCGCAAAAGTCCACGGCGTTGGTGGCTATGGGGTGCCGGTGCGGCAGCGGCGTTCATGGCGGTCATCGTTGCGGTGTCGCCGGTATTCATATCGCCGCTGTTCAACGATTATCAGGAGATGGCGGCCGGGCCGATGCGCGATCGCATCGTCGCCATGGCCCAGTCGCAATCCGTCCCCGCCGACCATATCTATGTGTTTGACCAGTCACGTCAGCACAAACGCATCTCGGCCAATGTTTCGGGTCTGGGGCCGACCATCCGCATCTCGCTCAACGACAATTTGCTGGAACGCACGACACCGCCCGAAGTCGCGGCGGTCATGGGTCACGAGCTCGGCCATTATGTGCTGAACCACATCTGGAAACTGTTGGGGATGGTGATTGCCCTGTTCGTGGTGATGTTCTGGCTCGCCTGGCGGGTTGTGCCCATGCTCATCGCCCGCTGGGGTGACCGATGGCGGCTGCGCGGTGTCGATGATCTGGCGGCGCTGCCCGTCTATTTCATGGTGCTGACCGTGGCGGGCCTGGTGATGACACCAGTGTTCAACAATATCGTCCGCTATAATGAGAGCGATGCCGATGCATTCGGCCTCGACGTTGCGCGCGAACCCGACGGCTTTGCCAATGTGGCGATGCGCCTGTCCGAATATCGCAAGATTGAGCCGACTCCGCTGGAGGAGTTCCTGTTCTACGACCATCCGTCGGGTGCGACCCGTGTGCGCATGGCAATGGAATGGAAGGCACGCCATGTCCCCGGCGCGACTATCGCCCAGCCGGTTCCGCGCGATGCAGAATAGGCTGTGACTCCACCGCCGCACCTGCTGATCTTTGGCCTCGGCTACAGCGCCGGTTACGTGGCGCAGCGGGCCGAAGCGCGCGGCTGGTCGGTGACGGCAACGACGCGCGACGGACGCGCCGGCACGCTGCGCTTTGATGATGACGACGCGATATTCCCCGCGATCCGTTCCGCCAGCCACATTCTCTCGTCTGTCCCGCCGGTCGAGGGCGTTGACCCTGTGCTGGCCCGATATGGCGATGCATTGGCGGTCGCGCCCGCGGCATGGATTGGCTATCTGTCCTCGACCGGGGTCTATGGCGATGTCGCCGGGGCGTGGGTCGACGAAACGGCACCGATTCAGGGGCGCCGCGGCGGACGCAATGCCGCCGATGCCGCGTGGCTGGCACTGCGCGGCGAGGTACGGGTGTTTCGCCTCCCCGGCATATACGGGCCGGGACGCAGCGCGCTCGAGAGGGTGCGGGAGGGCAAGGCGCATCTGGTCGATGTGCCGGGCCAGGTGTTCAGCCGCATTCATGTTGCCGATATCGCCGGTGCGATCATCGCATCATTTGCCAGCGACGCGACCGGTGCGTTCAACCTTGCCGATGACCGGCCATGCAGCCAGAACGCGGTCGTGCGCCATGCTTCGCGACTATTGGGCTTGCCCGAGCCCCCCGTTGTGGCGCTTGACAGCCTGTCGCCGATGGCCCGCGCCTTTTATGCCGAAAACCGAAGGGTGGCGAACGGGCGGGCCAAACGGCTACTCGGCTGGAAACCCGATTTCCCCGACTATGCGGCCGGTTTGCTCCACTGCGCCACAGCCTGAACCGTTGGCACGGGCCAATGCCGTCATAATGCCAATTCGATGCTGTGGATGACGACACCGACCAGGCCACCAACCAGCGTGCCGTTGATGCGGATATATTGAAGGTCGCTGCCGACGGCATTTTCCAGCCGGTCCGTCAATGTGCCTACGTCCCACCCGCGCACCGTGTCGGACACCAGCCGAACCGCCGCGTCGCCGTAACTGTCGACCGCTCCGACCATGGTGCGGCGGGCAAAACGGTTGATCGTCCGGCGCAGCTTTTCATCCGCGATCAACGATGTGCCCAGCTGTTTCAACGATTCTCCGAGCCGCCCTGCCAGCGCCGAACCCGGGTTGCGGGCCGCCTTTAACAACGCGCCGCGTGCCTGTTCCCACAGGCCGTCCAGCCATTGCTTGACCGCTGCATTGTCGAGGATCTCGTCGCGGATCTGGGCAACGCGTTCATGCATCTTCGGGTCGTTCTGGAGGTCGTCGGCCAGTTTTTCGAGCGCTTCTTCGACGCGATGCCGCAACGGATGATCGCCATCCGCAGCCATATCATCGAGCAATTTGTGCAGTCCGTTGATGATCGAATTGGCAATTGTTTCGTCAATGCCCGTGAACCGGACAATGGCATTGGCGCGTTCATGGACCATGTCGCGGATCAGGTGGTCGTTGGCGCTCAGCGTTTTGTTTGCCCAGGCGACAAAGCCGTCAATCAGCGGCTGGTGCCGCCCGTCGACCATCGCTGCCCGCAGGCTCTGGCCCAGCAATGGCGCGATATCGAGCAGACGGAGCCGGTCGGCCAAGGCACCTTTGACCATGCCGCCCAGCCGTTCCTGGTCGAGCGCGCTCAACATGTCGGCGATCAGGCGCGACGCACCATTGCGCATCCGGCCTTCGGACAGGTTCGGGTCGCTCAGAAATCGCCCGATAGCCCCCGCGACATCGATGCGTCGCATCCGCAGGGCGATGAGTTTCGGAATCAGGAAATTATGCCGGATGAAATGCGCCAGCGTGTCGCCGATGCGGTCCTTGTTGCGCGGCACTATCGCGGTATGCGGGATGGGCAGGCCCATGGGGTGACGGAACAGCGCGGTCACGGCGAACCAGTCGGCGAGCCCGCCGACCAGCCCGGCTTCGGCAAAGGCGCGGACAAACCCGACCCAGGGGTGGGCGTCCACCAGCCGGGTGGTGCCGACAAAAATGGCCGCCATGACGATCAGCAGGCCGGTGGCGACCAGCCGCACATCGGTGCCGCCGCTGGTCACCGCAACACCGCCCTTGCCTATGATGATCGGCGCGCGAGATGTGCTGTCGTTGGCGATAGTGGTCAATCGCTCCCCATGCCGCCGGTGCATCGTCGGCACCGGCCGACAGGCGTCATTCCGCGGGTTGCGCCGCCGGCGCAGGGCCCTCGTCACCGGGTTTATAGGTCAGCAGCAGACGGCGCAACCACGGACCGAGCTTTGATTCGGCGCCGATGGCGAGGCTAAAGCCGGCCGGGACGATGAGCAATGTGAGCATGGTGGAAACGATCAGCCCGCCGATCACCGTCGTACCCATCGGGGCGCGGAAGCTGCCGTCCCCGTCGAGTGACAATGATACGGGGATCATGCCGGCGACCATCGCCACCGTGGTCATGACAATCGGCTGTGCGCGTTTGTGCCCGGCGTTGAGGATGGCGGTAAACTTGTCGATACCCTTGTCCATTTCGTCGAGTGCGAAATCGACCAGCAGGATCGAATTCTTTGCAACGATGCCGAGCAACAGGAGCATCCCGATCAGCACCGGCATCGACACCGCATCGCCGGTGATGCGCAATGCGATGGCACCGCCCAGCGGCGCGAGCAGCAACGACCCCATATTGACGAGGGGCGGCAGCAGCCGTTTGTAGAGCAGCACCAGCGTGGCGAACACCAGCAGGATGCCGGTGATCAGCGCGATGACAAAGCTGACGAACAATTCGGTCTGCCACTTGGCCTGGCCCAGCTGCAGTTCCTCGACGCCGTCGGGCAGGTTGCGCATGGTCGGCAACTGGCGGATCTTGGGCATCGCATCGCCGCTGACCAGCCCGGGGGCGAGGTTGGCGCCAAGCGACACGCGCCGCGTCTGGTTGCTGCGCTGAATGACCACGGGGCCGGAACCGAAACTGATGTCGGCAACGAGTTTGAGCGGGACGGAGCCGCCCGACACGGTCGGCACGGGCAGATTTTCGATGGTTGCGAGGCTCCGCCGCGATTCCTCACCCAACTGGACGCGAATGGGGATCTGCCGGTCGTTGAGCGAGAATTTGGCGCTGTTCTGATCAATGTCGCCGAGCGTCGCTATCCGGATCGCCTGGCTGAGTGCGGCCGTGCTGACGCCCAGCTCGGTCGCCAGCTGCGTTCGTGGCCGGATAATGATTTCGGGGCGGCGGGCGTCGCTGTTGGTGCGCGGTGCCACCAATTCGGGCATGCCCCGCATTTCTTCGACAATCTGCGCGGCCGTGCGGTTCAATAATTCGCTGTCGTCACCGCCCAGCGTGATCGTGATGTCCTGACCCGAGCTGCCCGGCCCGCCGTCATTTTGCGACTGAAAGCTGACGCGCGCATCGGAGAAGCGGGCGAGCCGCGGTGCCCAGCTGCGTTCAAAGTCAATGCTCGACCGCGACCGCTCGTCCTTGAGCGTCAGGAACACATTGGCGCTGCCGACATCGACATCGCCAAAGGCCGAGGCCACGTCGGGATCGCGGGAAATCATCGATGATACCTCGCGCGCCACAGCTTCGGTCTGTTCCAGTGTTGAACCCGGAGTCAGCGATATGCGGATCTGGCTAAAGTCATTATCCTGCGGCGGGATGAAGGTCACCGACATGCCGGCAAAGGTAATGATGGTCGCGATCAGGCTCAGCACGCCAAAGCCCATGGTTGCCCAGCGGTGCTTCAACGTCCAGCGCAACAGCCCCATATACCAGTCCATCAACCGCCCCTCGCCATGACTGGCGGTGCCGTGCGATTTCAGGAAATAGGCGGCCATCATCGGCGTGATCATGCGGGCGACGGCGAGGCTGACGAGCACGGCGGCCACCACCGTCAGCCCGAAATTCTTGAAAAACTGGCCTGAAATACCCGGCATGAGCCCGACCGGCAGGAACACCGCAACGATACACATCGTCGTGGCCAACACCGCCAGACCAATTTCATCGGCGGCATCGATGGACGCCTGATAGGCGCTTTTGCCCATGCGCATGTGGCGGACGATATTTTCAATTTCGACGATCGCGTCGTCGACCAGCACGCCGGCGACGAGGCTGAGCGCGAGCAGCGAGAGGAAATTGAGGGTAAAGCCCATCATCCCCATGAACCAGAAGGCCGGAATGGCGGACAGCGGGATAGCGACGGCAGAGATAATGGTCGCCCGCCAATCGCGCAGGAACAGGAACACCACGATGACCGCCAGCACTGCGCCTTCCAGCATCGCGCGGATGGCGGATTTATACTGGTTCTTGGTATAGTTGACGCTGGTGAACAGCTCCGAATAGCGGACCTTTGGATTTTCGGCGCGCAGCTCATCGAGGACCACCTGCGCCGCATCATACACGTCGACGTCGGATGCGCCCTTGGACCGCTGAATACCAAAGCTGAGCACCTGACGGCCGTTCATCAGCCCGATGGAGCGCTGCTCTGCGACGCTGTCGCGCACCGTCGCAATATCCGCCAGCTTGATGGTTCGTCCGCCGCCGACGGTGATGTTGGTTTGCGACAATTGAAAGGCGTTGTCGGCATTGCCGAGCACACGGACCGCCTGTTCGGTGCCGCCAATTTCGGATCGGCCACCGGCGGCATTGAGGTTGAGCTGGCGCAGCTGGGCGTTGACCTGGCTGGCGGTAATGCCTTGCGCCTGCATCCTGGCGGGGTCGAGCACGACGCGGATTTCGCGGTCGACGCCGCCGCCGCGATTGACCGACGCGACGCCGGGCACGGCGCGCAGGCGTTTTGCGACCGTGTTATCGACATACCAGCTCAATTCCTCGAGCGTCATGTCGGTCGCTTCGGCGGAATAATAGGCCAATGCCCCGCCGCCGGCCGGGTTTACGCGCGACACCTGCGGTTCAAGGATGCCGTCGGGCAGATCGCTGCGGATGTTGGCAACGGCATCGCGCACGTCGTTGACGGCACGGTCGATCGGTGTGCCGATGGCGAACTGGACAAAGGTGTTCGAAGACCCTTCACGGACCGAAGAGTTGATTTCCTCAATCCCTTCCACGCCGCGCACCGCCGCTTCGACGAGCAGCGTGACCTGTGTTTCCATTTCGCTCGGCGCCGCGCCTGGCTGGGCAATGGTGATGATCGCTGCGGGAAATTCGATATCCGGATTGTCGTTCACGCTCATCCGGTTGAACGCCAATATGCCCGCAAACAACAGGCCCGCAAACAGCACGAGCGGCGGCACCGGGTTGCGGATGCACCAGGCGGAGATATTGCGGAAGTTCATGTGTCTATCGTCCTTGCCAGCGGCTCAGATCAGCGTTGCGGGGCGGCCCGGACGGGGCGTACCGTTTCACCGGGGTTGAGGAACGCGCCAGCGCTGACGACAATCCGTTCGGTGCCGGACAGGCCGTTCAATATGGACGCACCGGTGTCTGTGACCTGACCCACCGTAACGGCCCGCCGCTCCACCTTGTTTTCGGCGTTGATGATGTAGACATAGCTGCCGGCATCGTCATGCAGCACCGCAGATTCGGGCAACATCGGCGCCTGCGACGCCCCGGCGACGATGCGCGCCTGGGCAAAACCGCCCGGGCGCAGCGCCGCCGCATAGGGGATGGCAATGCGCGCTGTCCCCTGCCGTGATTGCGGGTCAATCACGGGTGAAATTTGCCAAATCTGGCCGGCAAAGCTGCGCTCTGAACCGACCGGTGTGACCGTGGCACGGGCACCGGCGGCGAGATAGGCAAGATCAGCCTCCCCCACGCGGGCCAAAAGCTCCATTTCGCCGCCCCGCGCGATGCGAAACAGTACGCCGCTGCCGGGGCTGACAATCTGTCCGGGCTCGACGCCGCGGGTCAAAACCAGACCGGCCGCCGGAGCGCGGATGTCGAGGCGTCCTGTCCGCGCGCGCGCCTCATTATATTGCGCCCGCGCGACCCGCACCCTCGCGGCGGAGGAATCGCGTGTGGCTGTGCGGCGTTCAATGTCTGCGGCAGAAATGAAACCGCGTTCGACCAGCGCGGTGGCGCGGTCCAGCTCCGACTGGGTCAGCCGGGCGTCTGCCTCTGCCACGCGAATTTGCGCTGCCAGCTGCTCCAGCTGCTGGGCCTGCACCGACCGGTCGACCAGCGCCAGCACCTGGCCCTGGCGGACCCACTGGCCGGGCTCGACCAGGACGCGCACAACCTGGCCGCCTTCACCGGCCACGCCGACGGGCATTTCGCGTCGCGCCGCCAGTGTGCCGGTCGACGAAATGACGCGCTCTACCTGTGACTGGCCGGGCGAGATGACGGTGACGGTCGGAATCGATTCATCACCCCCCGCGCCGCCGCCCTTGGTGGGGGCAGTTGTAGCAGTACCCTTTGCCGGTTCGGCGCCACCGCCGCCAAAGGCCAGCATCGCAGCGACCAGCGCAACGGCGATCAGCAATATCGCGCCGATGATCAGCCGACGTTTGCGCTTTTGCGCGCGCTGGTCCACATCGAACCCCCAGTCATCCTGACCGACGTCGGCCGTCGCGGGGGTCAGCGTGCCTGCCTCATAATTCATCGCCAAACTTCCTGTCAGCTGCGCCCGGCTGGTACCGTTCCAGCGGGGCGGGGAGAGCAACTGTGTTACATCAATAAATCACTGCGCGCAAGCCGGTGCGCGTCAGTCCGAAAACATCGGGATTAATCCTGCTCGCTAAGCACGAATTCCTCGCCAAAAGCAAGCGGCGGCGCGGGCCCCGATGGGTCTCCGCACCGCCGCCAAACTGCCTGAATGCGTTGGGTGTGCCTAGCGGACCTTGCCGCGGCGGACGAGGTTGATGATGCCGAGCAAAACGACGGCACCGGCCAGCCCGACAAGGATGGAGGGGATGTCGATGCCATCCCGCAGGCCCATGCCGCCCATGCCAAAGAAGGCCGAGGCAGCCCATTTGCCGAGCAGCGACCCGACGCAACCGACCACGACGTTGAGGAAAATCCCCTGCTGTGCGTCGGTATTCATGATCTTGCTGGCAATCCAGCCGATCAGCCCGCCGACGATCAATGCGATGATGAAACTCATGGTGTAACACCCTCCTGAAAGGGCGCCGGTACATTGCGACGCCTCTGGGCAGGTGACCATGGCTGGCCTTGCGTTACAAGCGCAAAGCACCAAAACATTGAACATAATTGCTTTTTAACGCAGGTCGCCGCCCCTCTTCACAAGATGGGCGGCGATCAGATGCGTCTATGGTGCCGCCAGAGCGGCGTGGAGCCAATGCGGTTCAGAACCGCTGCTGGCGCTCGTACAGGTCGCGATACTGGCGAATCCGCGTGACGCGCAGCCCGGGCATGCCGGCGCGGTCGATGGCGCGTTGCCAACCGGCAAATTCTTCGAGCGTCAGGCTGTAACGGTCGCAGGCTTCATCGACGCTGAGCAGTCCACCGCTGACGGCCGCCACAACTTCGGCCTTGCGCCGCACCACCCACCGCGTCGTTTCGGGCGGCGGCAGCGAATCGAGTGTCAACGGCTCACCAAGTGGGCCGATAACGCGGTCGGGGCGGATATCTTGATTCTCTTTCATACAGTGCCTCGAAGGACCGGGCCGCTGGTGGCGCTGGTCGTTATCGACCTGTCTAGACCCTGCATTTGAACATAGGTTGAAACGCGATGGTAAATGCGGCGGTAAGGCATGATATTTTTCATCTCGCTTTGCCCGATTCATCATCGGACGGTCCTGACCGCCAAAACGCGCCGTCCATGGGTTGCGATCCGTCGCTGGTCGCACGACCCGACAGCCGCCCCATCACGGTCGTGCGTATGGCCGGGCATGGGGTTGACGCCTGCCCCGGGGCATTTTGCAACATGCGTACGGTGGGCGACGCGTCCTGCCGGGCGCGCAGCAATGCGCGCAGGACATCATAGTCGATGCGGTCAATCGGCTGTCGGGCCGAATCGCCGTTCACGTTGGGCTTTGTCCATTCCATCGGCCCTGCCTAGCCCAAACATGGCTAAGGCCCGGTAAATCGGCTCTTCATCGCTCGTTAGGGAGCATGGCTGCGGCGCTGCCATCCGGCCGGCAGTGCGTGCGCTACTGGCGCGGAAGGCCGCTTGGCTGTAAGGGTGCGCGATGGATTTCGATATACAATTG
>CAZAWL010000005.1:0-22083 GCA_964488705.1 uncultured Sphingopyxis sp. | reverse complement strand
ATCACCGGCCTCGAAATCCCGACCGGCCAGCCGATCATCTATGACCTCGCCGATGATCTGACGGCCGTCGACCGCTATTACCTCTCCGAACGTTAGAGATTGTTCCACTTGCGTGGAATCGGCACCTTTTTCGGTAAAGCTGAAACACAAATCAGGGCGTAAGGTCGACGGGGCGCGTCGGCTCACCCAACAGCGCCTCCATTCGGGCCCAGCGGGTTGCCGCATCGGCATTGCCGCGTTCGATGAAGTCGCGGACCAGCTGTTTGCCCCAGCCATAGTTAATGACATAGCTGCGATAGGTATCGGTAAATCCGACCGACTGTTCCGCGCGCGCTGGCGAAACCAGCAGGTAACGCTGGGTCAGTTCGACGGCCTGCGCCCGGTCGATGTCACCGTCGAGATACATTTGCGCGATGGTGAGCCGCGCACCGGTCAATGCCTCGGTCGCTTGCTGTAATTGCCAATAAGCCTCTGCCGTTGCCGGGTTGAGACCGGCGAGCGGATAGAGGATGTCGCGTTCAAAGGCGAGCCGTTCGGGCCCCGGAAAGGCGAGGTCGATGCCGTAATTGGCCGACCCTTCGGCCAATACGCTTTGCGGGCTATAGAGTGGGTAGACGCTATATTCGCGCCAGCCACGCTGGTTGACCAGCCGCTGTTCGGCGAGCAGGTTGAGCACGTGGTGGCCGGGATATCCCTCGTGACAGCCCAGGTCGACGGCGCGGCTGATGCGGATGGGCAGGTCGGTATTGACCTGGATCAGGCTGCGATAGCCGCCCTGGTAATAATTATAGCCTGACCAGGGCTTGTTGGTGACGAACTCGAGCGTGAAACTTTCGCCCTGCGGCAGCGCGATATGCGCCATCGTCCGGCGGCGGCATTCGGCAATGGCTGCGTCAAACACGATCCGCAGCCGGTCGGCGGGTATTGTGTAGCGTTCGTTGAATGCGTCGACCCGCGTCGACAGCGGGCCAGTGCCGGGGATCGTCCGTTCCAGCCGCGCCAATATCGCGTCATAGTGGCTGAGCGGCTGTAGCGTCGGCACCGTTGAAAACAGGCCGTCGGCTTCATCGGCAAAGCGGAGCCGTTCACCGCCCACCATGCGCAGCCTGGTGGCCGCAGCGACCAGCATGCCGCGCAATGCCAACAGGCGGCGACGCGGGCTGTGGGGGCTGGTATCGACATCGGCGGCAAAGGCAGGGCGGCCCAACTGATGGTCAAGCGCCACGACCATCGCCTGCGCTTCCGTAATCAGCTCGTCGCGCGAACGGCGTTCCGCTACGGCTTCCTGCTGTGCCTCGGCCGGGCCATAATAGGCGTCGATATAGCCCTCTTCATAGCTGCCGGCCTCGAGTGTGAGGCGGACAAATGCGTTGCCCATGGCGTCGGCGACAGTGGTCGGGTCGGGCCAGCGGTCCATGGCATCGGCGAGGCGGTTGACGTCCGCAGGCGTGGCATTGCGCACCGTCGGCGTGCATCCGGTCAGCAGCATCGCGGCGGCCAGGGGTGCAGCGGCAGCGCGGCATAGCATCATGCGCATCATCGGGCCTCCACCGCCGGTTCGTCGCCCAGATCGGCAATATCCCCGTCGCGATCGGTTTCCTCCGCCTGTTCCGCCTCTTCGCGGGCATGGGCGGGGTGTGGCGGGGCAAAGCGCAACAGGACGAAGCCGAGCAGAGCAGACAGCAGCGAGCCCGTCAGCGTGCCGATCTTGGCCTCTTCGACCAGTTCGGGCAGCGCGAATGCCAGCCCACCGATAAACAGGCTCATGGTAAAACCGATGCCGCACAACATCGCCACGGCATAGATTTGCAGCCATGTCGCGCCGCGCGGTTTGCTGGCAAATTCGGTGGTGACTGCAGCCCAGATGGCCGCAAAAATCCCGAGCTGCTTGCCGAGAAAAAGGCCGAGCGCGATGCCCAGCGGCAGCGGCGCAACCAGCGAGTCAAGCGTCACCCCGCTCAGATCGACGCCGGCATTGGCGAACCCGAACAGCGGCACGATAAAGAATGCCACCGGTGCGTTGAGCGAATGTTCAAGCTGATGCAGCGGCGAGTCAGGCGAATCGGGCTGACCCGGCGTCTTGATGATCGGCACGGCAAAGGCCGCGAGCACGCCGGCGATGGTCGCATGGACGCCCGACAGCAGCACGGCATACCACAACAGGCCAAAGCCCAGCAGATAGGCGCTTTGCGAGCGGACACCGGTGCGGTTCATGACCATCATCCCGCCGAGAATCAGACCCGATGCTACCAGCGCCACCATGTTCAGTTTGGCAGTATAGAATAGGGCAATAATGGCGACGGCACCCATGTCGTCGACAATGGCGACGGTGACGAGGAACAGTTTGAGCGCGGTCGGCGCCCGGCTGCCGAGTAGCGACAGCACGCCGATGGCAAAGGCGATGTCGGTCGCTGCCGGAATCGCCCAACCGTTGGCGAGGTCGGGTCGCCCGCTAGTCACCGCGAGATAGATGGCGGCCGGCACGGCCATACCGGCAATGGCTGCGACGACCGGCAGGCGGCGCTGTTGCCAGGATGACAGGCGACGATCGACCAGTTCGCGCTTTATTTCGAGCCCGACAAACAGGAAAAATACAGCCATCAGCCCGTCATTGATCCACAGATGCGCGGTCATCGGGCCGAGTTTTTCCGACAGCACCGGACCAAGCGGCACATGCAGCAGATGGCGATAGACATCGCCCAGCGCCGAGTTGGCGATGATGATGGCGAGCGCCGCGGTGCCCATCAGGATGATGCCTCCGGCGGCTTCCCCCGCCAGAAAGGCGCGCAGTGCGGATACAGGCTGTGCTGTTCGTGTTTCGGTCATGGCGATGTTCCTACCAACCCAGCGCGGCCTGTCAAAGGCGTGGCACGCAGGCGTGTCAAAAGATGGCGCTTGCCTAGCGGGCGGGCAAGGCGGCATAACCGGCGACGGCCGATCCAGTTCAGGGGCGCATGCGATGACGGAATTCGCCGCGATGGCAGCGCTGGTGGCGGTTGAGCTGGGCCTGTTTGCCGCCTGTCTGTTCCTGCTCTTCGGGATCGATGATCTGCTTGTCGACATTTTGCGGCTGGTCTGGCCGCACGACCGGTCGCGTCCGGCCCGCCCGGCCAGGCGGCCCGCACGGCGTCGCTACGCCATTTTTGTACCGGCCTGGCGTGAACAAGCGACGATCGCGGACATGCTCGCCACCCTCTCCCGATCATGGCCGGGGGCGCATGTGCGCATCTATGTCGGGGTTTATCCCAATGACCTCGCCACCATGCTGGCGGCTGGCGCGGTCGCCGCGACCGACCGGCGCATTCGCATCGTCATCAATGACGACAATGGGCCGACGTCAAAGGGCGGCTGTCTCAATCGCATCTGGCGCGCGGCCATGGCAGAGGCGGGGTGCGGTCTGTTCCGGCCCGACACCGTCATATTGCATGACGCCGAGGATCTGGTGGATGCCCAGGCACTGACGGTTTTTGACGCGGCGTTGCCAGACGCGGACTATGTGCAGTTGCCGGTCATTCCCGTGGCGGACCCGCGGAGGCGCTGGATTGGCGGCCATTATTGTGATGAATTTGCCGAGGCGCATTTGCGCGACCTGCCGGTGCGGTCCGCCATAGGCGCGGCGCTGCCACTGGCGGGCGTCGGTTGTGCGATTGCGGTTACGGCGTTGCAGGCGCTGGACAATGGCGACGGACCTTTTGCCGGTGACAGCGTGACCGAGGATTACGAGCTTGGTATCCGCCTGTCGCTGGCGGGCTATCGCGGCCGTTTCGTCGCACAGCGCCATGGCGGCAGGTTGGTCGCGACGCGCAGTTGCTTTCCCCTCACCGTCGAAAACGCTGTCCGTCAAAAGACCCGCTGGATGCAGGGTATCGCGCTGGAGGGGTGGGACCGTATCGGCTGGCCATGGGCCGGGCGGCACGGCACCAGTGCGGCACTGGCCACGCTGTGGATGCTGTGGCGCGACCGCAGGTCAGCTCTGGCGGCCATCATCGTCTGCGCCGGCTATCTTGCGCTCGGCCTGATGCTGATGGTGCGGGTGATGTCGCCCGATGCGCTCGGCGCGGTGCTGGCCGACCACCCCGTGCTGGTCAGCATCGGTTTGGCCAATCTGCTGTTGTTGCTGTGGCGCGGTCTGGTGCGGATGCTGTGCACCGGCAGCTATTATGGCTGGCGACACGGCCCGCTGGCGCTGATGCGCATCCCCGTGGCCAATATCCTGTTGATCATGACGGCGTGGCGCGCGATCGCCAGCTATTGGCGCCGGCTCAACGGGGCCGCCTTTCACTGGGAAAAAACGGAACACCAGTTCCCTGATATGGCGACGGTTCGGGCGTGACATTGCGACGCATCGCCACCGGCCCCTTCATGCTCCTCGCGCTGACCGTCGGCGGCTGGACGGTGATGCGTGCCGCGCTGGTCAGCATCAATACTGCGCCGCAGAGCGACGTCGACGACATGCCCGGCCTGCTGTTTCCGATCGGTCTCGATACACCCGGCCCGACAGCGATGGCCGGACCGCGCGCTGAGAGCGGGCGAGCGGAGGGTCGCGCGCCCGTTGCTGTTGCCTCGATTGCCGCTGCTGCCGCTGCGGTGCCGGCCGCAAGGCTGTCGCTGGCGGGCGACGTTCAGCACCGATGGGTGGCGCAGCCGGATGGGCCGCCCGGCAATGCTGCAGAGGCGTCTTCCGCCTTCACCGCCATGCAGATCGCGCTGCTGCGGCATCTCGTCCAGCCTTCGCGATCAGCCCGTTGGAGCATGCAGCGCGTTGGCCGCTCGGCGGAACCGTTGGGACCACCCACCGCCACGACGGCACCGACGCTGATGGCGGACGGGCCGGGTGCCGTGCCGCGGCGATGGGCGGCGAGCGCCTGGATGCTGTATCGCGCCGGGGCGGCACCGGCGGCGTCGTTGGCCGGACAGGGACGGCTCGGCGGCTCACAGGCGGGCGTCCGCCTGTCCTACCAGATTGGCAGCGAGCGCGGCTTGCGCGCCATCGCCCGGCTTACCGCGACGCCGGGTCGGCGGGCATCGGCAGAAGCCGCGCTGGGGGCAGAGTTGCGTCCCTGGTCGACCTTGCCGCTGGCGGTCGTGGTGGAACGGCGACAGGCTCTGGTCGGGCCGGATGCCCGGTCCGCCGTCGCCGCCTATGTCACCGGCGGGCTCAGCGACGCAGCATTGCCGGCCGATTTCGCGCTCGACGCCTATGGGGCGGCCGGTGTGGTCGGGTTGCGCCGTCGAGATGTCTTTGCCGAAGGGGCGTTGCGGGCAGTCCGGCCGATTGCGACCGTCGGACGTGCGCGACTGGCGATTGGCGGCGGCACCTGGGCAGCGGCTCAACCCGGTGCGTCGCGTGTCGACGTCGGCCCGGTGATCGAGACGCGCCTTGGCGCTGTGCACGGCGTGTCACCGCGCCTTGCCCTCGATTATCGGGCCCGCGTTGCCGGGGATTCTGCGCCCGGGTCCGGGTTGGCGTTGACGCTGTCCACCGATTTCTGACGAGCGAGACCATGATCGTCTTGGGATGAAGTATCCTATGGCGTCAATCGGGTTCTAGTCCGGCAATCGGTGGCTGCTGCCGCCAGCCGGTGCGTCAAACTGCAGGCTGGCCAGTCGCGAATAGAGCCCGCCTTGACTGATCAGCCCATCATGGGTGCCGGTTTCGACGATGCGGCCATTGTCCATGACGATGATACGGTCGGCGGCGCGCACTGTGGCGAGCCGGTGGGCAATGACCATCGTCGTGCGCTGGTGCATCAGCCGGTCGAGTGCATCCTGAACCAGCCGCTCGCTCTCGGCATCGAGGGCGGAGGTCGCCTCGTCGAGCAACAACAGCGGAGCCTGCCGCAGCAAGGCGCGAGCGATGGCGATGCGTTGCCGCTGTCCACCCGACAGGCGCGTACCCGCATCGCCCAGAAATGTATCAAGTCCGTCGGGTAGTGCCTTTAGGAATTCGCTGGCATTGGCGGCATCGGCTGCAGCCCAGATATCATCATCGCTGGCATGCCAGTGGCCATAGCGCAGATTGTCGCGGGCGGAGGCGGCGAACAGGATCGTTTCCTGCGGCACAACGGCGATGCGACTGCGCACGTCGGCAGGGTCGGCGTCGCGCAGGTCGACGCCATCGAGGCTGATCCTGCCTGCCTGCGGGTCATAGAATCGCTGGACCAGCTGGAACAGCGTCGATTTGCCCGCGCCCGAAGGACCGACAATCGCCAATGTTTCATTGGGTTCGACCGTCAGCGAAAAATCCGCCAGCGCTGCAATATCGGTGCGGGTCGGGTAACGAAATTCGACCGACTCGAAGCGGACGATCCCCTGCGCCGGGGTGGGCAGGCTGACCGGCTGTGCCGGCGACTTGATCGAAGGTTCGGCGGACAGGAGCTCGGCGAGGCGGCTTGACGCGCCGGCACCGCGGATGAGGTCGCCATATACCTCGGTCAACGCACCGAACGCCCCGGCAACAAACCCGCCCGTCAGGACAAAGGCGAGTAAGGTGCCAAAGCTGATATTACCCTCCGCGACCTGAATCGCGCCATTCCACAGCAGCATGACAATGCCGCCAAAGATCAGGCCGATGACCGAGGCGGTCATTATCGAGCGGATGCGGATGCGCCGGCGTGCGGTCGCAAAGGTTCGCTCCACCGCGTCGGCAAAGCGTTGTTCTTCGCGCGATTCCTGTACGAAACCCTGCACGATTTTCATCGCGCCCAGGACTTCGGTGGTCATCGATCCGACATCGGCCACGCGGTCCTGGCTGGAGCGGGACAGCGCCTGCAACCGTCTCCCGACAAGCACGATGGGAAGGATGACCACCGGGATGCCGACAATGATGAAGGCCGCCATTTTCGGGGACAGCCAGAACAGGAATATCACCCCGCCGATGCCGGTGACCAGATTGCGCAGCGCCACGGATAATGTCGTACCCACGACCACTTCGATGATTGCCGTGTCCGACGTCATCCGGCTGGAAATCTCCGACGGCCGGTTCTCTTCGAAAAAAGCGGGGGATTGGCGCAGCAAATTGCGCTGCACCGCTTGGCGGATGTCGGCGACGGTGCGTTCGCCCAGCCACGACACAAAGTAAAAGCGGATGCTGGTGGCAATGGCGAGGATCGCGACGATGCCCAGCAGCAATTCGAAATAGAAGCTGATATTGCCCGCTTCGCCCGAGGCAAAGCCCTGATCGATGACGAGTTTGGCGCCATAGGGGATGGCCAGCGTTGCCGATGACGACAGCGCCAAGCCACAGATGGCTGCGGTTATTTGCGCCGGGTAACGGCTGGCATAGCGCCAAACCATCGCCAGACTGCGCAATTTGCGCGGCGGCGAGTCAGCCGTGGTGGACGCATGGGCAGGGGGGGCGGCGTCGGCGGCCACAGCGGAATTGTCACTCATGCACAGCGCCCTAGCACCATCGCTCACCCGGCGGCAATTGCCATGCCGCGCGCGATAGTGCTTGCATGTTGCAATGCAGCATGCGAGCAAGTGCGGCGATAAAGAGCGGACCCGACGTCGATGATGCGGTGCGAGGTCGCGCGGATGCAGGAAAGAAGACTTTGCCGATGCTGTACCATGCCTATGAAATGCAGCGGGCGATGCTCGCCGGGGCGAGTGCGATTGCCGGCGCCAGCGCACAGTTCTGGACGAGCGGGGCAGGGCCTTTTTCCTATTTCGGCGGCGGGCCGGTGCTGGCCTCCGCGCTGGAAGTGTTTGCACATGCGGCGGCGCCGCGGGGCAAGCCGTCCTTCGGGCTGAACCAAACGATGGTGGGCGGCCGACCGGTGGCGGTACGCGAAGAGGTGGCGGTACGCCGCCCCTTTGGAAACCTGCTCCATTTTGTGCGTGAAGGCGTGACGGGCGGCCCGCGCCTCATCATCGTCGCGCCGATGTCGGGTCACTATGCCACCTTGTTGCGCGGCACGGTCGAACGCATGTTGCCGGGGCATGACGTCTACATCACCGACTGGGCCGACGCGAAAATGGTACCGGCCAGCGCCGGGCGTTTCGACCTCGATGATTATGTCGATTACCTGATCGACTTTATCGACCATGTCGGTCCGGGTGCGCATGTGCTGGCCGTGTGCCAGCCGTCGGTCCCCGCCTATGCCGCCGTTGCGTTGATGAACGCCGCGGGGCACCGCGCAACGCCGCATACGTTGACGATGATGGGCGGGCCGATCGATACCCGCGAAGCGCCGACCGAGGTTAATCTGCTGGCGACGCAGCGCCCCCATGACTGGTTTCGCCACAACGTCATTGCGCGCGTACCGCATTATTATCCCGGTGGCGGGCGCAAGGTTTATCCCGGCTTTCTTCAGCTCAGCGGGTTCATGTCGATGAACCTCGGCAACCACATGAACAGCCATTGGGAGATGTTCAAACATCTGGTCACCGGCGACGGCGACAGCGCCGACGCGACCAAGGCTTTTTATGACGAGTATCGGGCGATCTGCGACATGACCGCCGAATTTTATCTACAAACCGTCGATGTCGTGTTTCAACGCCATGCGTTGCCCCGGGGCGACTATGTGCACCGCGGGCAGCGGGTCGACCCGGCAGCCATAAAGAAAACCGCGCTGCTGGCGATTGAGGGCGAGCGTGACGATATTAGCGGGCTGGGTCAGACAAAGGCGGCACTCACCATCGCCACGGGTCTGGCCGACCGCAAAAAACGCTATCTGATGGCCGAAGGCGTGGGCCATTACGGCATTTTCAACGGCAGCAAATGGCGTGAGCGGATCGCGCCCGTTGTCGAGGAATGGATTGCGCGCCACGACGGTTAAGACCGATCAGGCGTAGATCTCCTCAACCTGTCCCGGGCGCGGCTTGGCCCGCGCGGCGATCAGACAGCCGCTGACGATGAGGACGGTGCCGCCCAGCACGGGCATGGTGACGGCTTCGCCAAAAAATGCCCAGCCAAACAGGGCCGCCCAGACGAACGCGGTATATTCGACCGGAATCAGGATCTGCGCCTCTGCCCGGGCATAAGCCCAGGACAAAAGCAGCAGCGATGTGACAGCCAGCGCCGCCGACGCGCCGATCATCGGCCAATGTTCGGGCTCGGGCCAGATGGCGAGCCATGGGGCCGCCAGCCCCAGCGTCAGCAGGACGGTCAGAGTCTGAAAAAACGCAATTTCCATCGGGCCGGCCAGCTGTGCCTGCTTGCGCGCGAGCACGAGATTATAGGCAAAGAGCACCGCCGAGCCGAACACGGCGGCCACGCCCCACAGCGCGTCGGGGTCATGGCCTTCACCACCGATCCGCCCGGCCATGATGACGGTCACGCCGGTCAGCCCGAGCACAGAGGCAATGATCGCGGCACGGCTGATCCGTTCGCCCAAAAGCACGGCGGCCAGGTAGAGCGCTATCAGGGGCGCGATAAAGGACAGTGCAATCGCTTCGGCCAAGGGCAAGATGGTCAGTGACCAAAAGAACAGGATCGCCATGAAGGCGACAACCACGCCGCGCCAGAGGTGCAGACGCAGCACAGGGGCATCCGGCCAGCCGCGCCGCGTCGCCACATAGCCGGTGCCGCTGAGCAGCGCGCCGACGGCATTGCGCCACAGCAAGGCATTATAGGCACCGATGGCCAGCGCGAGCTGCTTCATCGCCGCGTCCATAACGGAAAACAGGGCTACCCCCGCACAGGCGACGAGGAAGGCGGCAAGTTTGATGGACAGCGGCGCGCGGCTCATGGCGCTTTGTAGTCGGTGCAAGAGGTGACGCAAGCGTCAGTTGCTCGCGATTCTGGATGTGATAGCCTGCCGCAGGGTCGGAAAAAGAGGGAGAGGATCATGCAGAAGGGCTTGTACTGGCTGGGCTTGATCGCGCTCGGCACCAGCGCGTCGGTGGCCGCCACCGCGCCAAAGCCGATCGCAAAAGCGGCCTTGGTCCAGAGCGCGCCGACGCCCCTTCCCGCCCCCGCAGCCACGGAGCTTCTTTCCTCTCTTCCGCCCAGCTATGCCGACCCGGCACTCGACGCGCTGACAGCTGACCGGCTGGAGACCTTTGCCGATGGCGCGAGCTTTGCCGCCTATGCCGCCGATGTGCAGGCCTATAGTGCAGAGCGGTTTCGGCGCATCCAGCTTTTTTGGCAGGCGCGGCGGCGGCAAAGTGCCGTGCCGACGAACCGGCGCTTCGGCCTGTTGCAGGACGCGCAGGAGGTCGAGTGCACCGACCCGGAATGCTATGGTGAGGACGCCGATAGCGGCCAACAGATCGTTGTCACAGGCTCGCGCATAGGCGGCAACAGCAATGCTGCACCGGCCCGTGCGCCGTCCCGCAATGCGCGCGGCACGAACAGTCCAAACATCACCAACGTCCAGACGGTCGGCGTCGATGAAGGCGATATCGTCAAACAGATTGGCGATTATCTCGCCAGTCTGCAGGACGGGCGCGTGTTCGTCGTCGATATCAGCGATGACCAGCTCAGCCTGTCGGATCGCGCCGACATTTATGTGCATAAGGATGACGGCGCCTGGTATGATGAAATGCTGGTCGAAGGCGACAGGATCATCATCACCGCCTATAGCTATGGCAATCAGGCCACCGAAATTACCGTGCTCCGGCTCGATCAGGCCAGCGGTCGCCTAGCCCGCGAGGGCCGCTTTTTCCTCGACAGCTACGACTATTATAGCGGCGAAAATTACGCCAGCCGGATCATCGGCGACAATCTGGTGCTCTATACCGTTTATGACGTGCGCATGTTGGCGGGAACGAACCCGCGCGCGCGGCTGTGGCGCTGGACCGAAGCAGGCGAACAACAGCGCGGTCGCGGTCGAGCCGCACCCGAAACGACGCGCGAGGGGCGGGCACTGGTCGACCCGGCCCACGTCTATCGCCCGTTGTTGCGCACCGGTCAGCCCTATGTCCATGTCGTCACCATCTGTCCGCTCGGCACCTATCAGGTCGGCGGGGTTCCGGCCTGCCGGGTGCAGTCCTTTGTCGGCCCCGCGCAACGCGAATTCTTTGTTTCGACCGAAGCGATCTATCTGTGGGTGGGCCAATCGCCGTGGGCCTGGGATGCCCCGATTGTGTCGGGTGACAAACGCTGCGAGGCATCGCCCGGCCCCGCCAACCTGCCACCGTCGCTTGTCTATCGCGTGCCGGTGGATGGCGCTGCGCCCGGTGTTGTCGGCCTGTTCGGACAGCCGGTCGATCAATTCTCCATGGATATGACCCGCAACAATTTTCGCATTTTCACCCGCTGGGCGCAACCCGGCTGCTACGGCCAGCGCGGGCGGGTCAGCTATCGCTTCACCAATGTACCTCTCGGCGAATTCAGCCCAGAAGTCCGCACGCTCGACCCGGCCCGCCAGATTGCCGTGCCAGCGCCGGGAGCCGGTGCAGTGGAAAACCGTTTCGCCGATGACTGGTTCGCCTATGGCGGCCGCACCAATGCCTATGGTGCGATTGCGGAAACGCGCAGCAGCCCGGGCCGGCCACTGCTGATTCTGCCGGTGGATGATCCCGCCGCCGCGCAACGGGTCGATTTGCCGCACAATATCATCCGGCTGGAGCGGGTCGGTGCCGACCGGCTGGCGGCGAGCGGATACCGTCACAGCGGCGGGCTCGACCTCAGCCTCATTCAGCTTGGTGCCACAAGCTGGCGCACCGACACCGCCTATCTCGACAACCGGTTCGAGAGCGAGGGGCGCAGCCATGCGTTCAACAGCCTGATCGACGATGACGGCAACGGCATGGTCGGCATCCCCACGGTCGAGCGGCGCGGCGGTGCCAACCGCTATGTCTGGAACAGCCAGGGGTCGGACGTCAGTTTCCTGACGGTCAATGCTGCGGGACGCCTCTCCGATGTCGGGGCGCTGGCGCAGGGGCTGAAGACCCCCGTGCGCGGCTATCGCTGTGAAGTGTCGTGTGTAGACTGGTATGGTAATTCGCGGCCCATCTTTACCAACGGTCGCATTTTTGCGCTGATGGCTACCGAAATAGCGGAGGGGCAGGTGCGCAGGGGCGAAATGACCGAACTCCGGCGGCTCAACCTGACCGGGCCGGTTGAACGGCGGCGTGGCGGGCGTTCACGCTAGCACCGCTTCTGCCTTCATCGCGGTATCGCCGGTCGGGCCAAGCGCGACCATCGAAACTGTCCCGTCGTCGCGCCGGGCGGTGAGTGTCATCACTTCGCCGGCAAAGGCGGGGGCCAGTCCGCGAAAGTTGAACTGCGCCAGCGGGCCGAAACACTCGGTCGCGAAATTGAGCAGCAGGCTGGCGGTGAGCGGGCCATGGACGACGAGGCCGGCATAGCCCTCCACCTCGCGGGCATAGGGCAGGTCGTAGTGAATCCGGTGGGCGTTGAAGGTGAGCGCGGAAAATCGCAGCAGCAGGGCGGGGCATGGTGTCAGGCGCGCGACTGCCAGCGTGTCGTCGGCTTCGATCACCGCCGCTCCCGCCCTGGGCGCGGCGATGCTCGGGGGCATTGTGCTCGCGTCGCGATAGACGATGGTCTGCGTTTCGCGCACCACCAAAACCCCGTCGGCATAGCTTTGATGATGCACGTCGACAAAGGCGAGCGGGCCGGTGCTGCCGACCTTTTCGCTGATCGACGCGATGGCGGATTGCCGCTCTATCAATGCCCCGGCAACGACAGGCGCGCAAAACTCGACGCTGCTCGACGCCCACATGCGGCGTGGCAAGGGTATCGGCGGCATG
Organism: uncultured Sphingopyxis sp.; assembly: GCA_964488705.1. Taxonomy (GTDB): domain Bacteria; phylum Pseudomonadota; class Alphaproteobacteria; order Sphingomonadales; family Sphingomonadaceae; genus Sphingopyxis. Next base: position 9,420 of record CAZAWL010000005.1, on the reverse strand, counting down.
AAACTGCCGGCCATGTCGCGGCCATTATCTGCCTCTCCCGTCGGCAGGCCAGCGCGGCGGGGGTGACCGTCTTCCCCCAGTTGTGCCGTCGGCGCATCGGGCAGGCACAGACACCAGTGGATGCCGGGCAAGGGCGTGTCGCCCGACGGTCGGTCGAGCGTCGCACGGTGACGCGCGATGAGGCCGGGGGTCAGCACATCGTGCCGCGTCTCGGTCCTGCCCAGCCAGTCTTGCCAGTCGCCCATCAGTAACTCCGTGGCAGGCCGAGGACATGTTCAGCGACATAGGACAGGATCATGTTGGTGCTGATCGGTGCGACCTGGTAGAGGCGCGTCTCGCGAAATTTGCGTTCCACGTCATATTCGGCGGCAAAGCCAAAGCCGCCATGCGTCTGGACACAGGCTTCGCCCGCGGCCCAGCTCGCCTCTGCTGCCAGCATCTTGGCCATATTGGCTTCTTCGCCGCAATTCTCTCCCGCCTCATATTTGCGGACCCCTTCGTGCACCAACAGCTCGGCGGCACGCATTTGCGCATAGGCGCGGGCGATGGGGAATTGGACGCCCTGATTCTGGCCGATGGGGCGCCCGAACAGCACGCGTTCCTTGGCATAGGCGGTGGCTTTTTCGATGAACCATTTGGCGTCGCCGATACATTCGGCAGCGATCAACAGCCGTTCCGCATTCATGCCCGACAGGATGTAGCGAAACCCCTTGCCTTCCTCGCCGATCAGGTTCGCGGCGGGGACGCGCATATTGTCGAAAAAGACCGACGTGGTCGCGTGGTTCATCATGGTGTCGATGGGGTTGATGGTCAGCGACCCCGCCGCCAGAGCATCCTTCATATCGACCAGAAAGACCGACAGCCCCTCGGTCCGGCGAGCGGCGTCTTCGCGCGGGGTGGTGCGGGCGAGCAACAGTAACAGGTCGCTATGTTCGGCCCGGCTGGTCCATATTTTCTGGCCATTGACGACAAAATTGTCTCCATCGCGCTTGGCCGTCGTCTTGAGGCTGAGCGTGTCGGTGCCGCTGGTCGGTTCCGTCACGCCAAACGCCTGCAGGCGCAATTCGCCGGTCGCGATGCGCGGCAGATAGCGCCGCTTCTGGTCCTCGCTTCCATGGCGCAGCAATGTCCCCATGATGTACATCTGGGCGTGGACGGCGCCGCCATTGCACCCCTGTCGCTGCACCTCTTCCAATATCGCGGCAGCGGCGGACAGCGGCAGGCCTGCCCCGCCATAGTCTTCGGGGATCAGCGCCGCGAGATAGCCGGCCTCACCCAGTGCCCGCACAAACTCGGCCGGATAGGCGCGGGCCTTGTCCTTTTCGCGCCAATAGCTGCCGGGAAATTGTGCGCACAGCTTGGCAACTTCTTCGCGGATGGCGGCGTAGGTGTCGGTCATGCCGCGCGTTCAAAGATCGCGGCAATGCCCTGGCCGCCACCGATGCACATGGTTTCGAGGCCATAGCGCGCCTCGCGCCGCTGCATTTCGCGCGTCAGGTTGGCAAGTATGCGTCCGCCGGTCGCGCCTATCGGGTGACCGAGCGAAATGCCCGACCCGTTGACGTTAAGCATCGCCATCCGGCTGTCATCGTCGCTCCAGCCCCAGCCTTTGAGCACCGCGAGGACTTGCGGCGCAAAGGCTTCGTTGAGCTCTACGACGCCGATGTCGTTCCAGCCCAGACCGGTGCGGGCGAACAGCCGCTCGACCGCCGGCACGGGGCCGATGCCCATCCGCGCCGGGTCGCAACCTGCGGCGGCCCAGCTGTGGAACCAGGCGATAGGTTCGAGGCCGAGTTCGTCGAGCTTGTCCTCTGCTACCACCAAACAGGCGGCGGCGGCGTCATTTTGCTGGCTGGCATTGCCCGCGGTGACCACGCCGCCCTCCAGCGGACGTAGCGCGCCAAGCGTTTCCATCGTGGCGTCGGCGCGGTAACCCTCGTCATGGGCGAACATGACCGGGTCGCCGCGTTTCTGCGGCACGGGCACGGGCACCAGCTCGTCGTCAAATACCCCGCCCGACCAGGCCCGCGCTGCATTGAGGTGGCTGCGCACCGCATAGGCGTCACAGGCCTCGCGGCTGATGCCATAGTCCCGGGCCAGATTCTCGGCCGTCTCGATCATGCCGGAAATGACGCCAAAACGTTCGATCGGCTGGCTCATCACGCGACCGCGCGTCAGCCGGTCGTGCAGGGTGACATTACCGGCGCGCACCCCTTTGCGCAGGTCGACGCTATAATGTTCGACGTTGGACATGCTTTCGACGCCACCGGCGATCACGACGTCACTCATCCCCGTCTGCACCATCATTGCGGCATTGACGATGGCCTGGACGCCCGACCCGCACCGCCGGTCGAGCTGATAGCCGGGCACGTCGATGGGCAGCCCTGCGGCCAACCACGACCAATGCGCGATGCAGGGGGCTTCGCCATTGCCATAACCCTGCGCAAATATGACGTCATCGACGCGCGCCGGGTCGATGCCGGTCCGGTCAACCAGTGCCTTGAGGATGACCGCCCCCAACGCCCCCGCCGTCATGCTGGCAAGCGCGCCGTGAAATTTGCCGACGGCGGTGCGGATGGGCGCGACAATGGCGGCGCGGCGGAGCTGGCTCATTTGGTGACCTTGTCAGAAGTGCCGACCACTCCGCGATCGATCAAAGCGGCGATTTGGCCAGACGAAAGCCCCAACCGTTCGGCCAGCACTTCCTCGCTGTGCTGACCTAGATAGGGGGCGGGTTTGGGGTTGGACCGTTCCTGCCCGGCAATATGCGCCAACGATCGGGGCGCAGGGTAGGCGAAACCGCTCGGGTTGTCGGGGGAGGGGCCGAACAGCGGGTTGTTGGTGACGAGGTCGGGGTCCTGCGCCGCTTCGTACATGCTGCGATAGCGTTCAAACGTCGCTCCGGCCTGCGCCAGTCGATGGGCTAGCTCGGCATAGTCGAACCGTTCCGCCACTTGCTGGAACAGTGCAAACAGGCGCTGCCGATGGACGAAACGGTTATGGTCGCTGGCAGCGAAGGCGGTCCCCAGCTCGTCTTCCAGCGCCGCCACTCTGTCTGCCAGATCGAACGCCGCGACGGTTGCGCGCCACTGTTTAGGGGTGAGTACGGCGATCATGAATCTTTGGCCATCGCGGCTCAGAAAATCACGTCCGAACGCCCCCCAGATCGCGTTGCCCAGCCGCTCGCGATTGCCCCCGCGATAGAGCATTTCGGCGCCTGCTCCCGCGTTGAACATGGTCCCGATCGCAACATCGCCCAACGGCACACGCAATTCGATTCCCTGCCCTGTCGCGTCGCGGTGCCGCAACCCGGCCAACAGGGTGAAAGCGCCATAGGCCCCGGTGATGAAATCCCACGCCGGCAGCACCTGATTGACCGGCGGTGCAGCTTCGCGGTCCCAGTCCTCTGGCCCGGTCATCAAGGGATAGCCGCTGGCGGCGTTGACGGTAAAATCCATCGCCTGGCGGCCGTCGTGCCATCCCATGATCCGCACCGAAACCAGTTCCGGGCACTTCTCGGCCAGTTTGTCGTACGCCAGAAAACTGTTGACCGGCAGGTTGGTGATCATCTGGCCAGTGGCGCAGACCAGTTCGGCGGCGAGTTCGCGCCCCTCCGCCGCGTTGAGATCAAGCGCCAGGCTTTTCTTGGCGCGGTTGAGATTCTCCCATGACAGCGAGCGACCTTCGGCGGTCAACATGTAGCGGTCATAGTCCAGCCCGCCCGCCTTGTGGTCGATCCGCACCACCTCGGCCCCCAGTTGCGCGCAGTACAACCCTGCTGTGGGTGAAGCGACGAAGCTCGATACCTCGATGATCTTCAGGCCGGAGAGCAGGCTGTACATATCTTACCAGACCGCCCCGTCGCGTGCGAAGTCGCGCAGCATATGCTTGGCAATCTGTAGCTGCATGATCTGCGTTGTGCCCTCGTAGATCCGCAAAATCCGCGCATCGCGAAAAAATCGTTCGGCGGCATATTCGGCCAGATAGCCTGCGCCGCCGTGGATCTGGACGCAGCGGTCGGCCACGCGGCCACAGGTTTCGGAAGCGAACATTTTGGCGGCCGCTGCCTTGCGGACAATATTTTCGCCGGCGTCGGCCCGGGCGCAGGCATCGGCAATCATGCATTCGGCGGCATAAAGTTCGGCATCGCTGTCGGCGAGCATGGCCTGGATCAGCTGAAAATTGCTGATCGCTTCGCCAAAGGCCTTGCGCTCGGTCGCATAGCGGGTTGCGACGTCGAGGATGCGGCGGCCCATGCCGACACTCATCGCGGCGACCGACAACCGCCCGTTGTCGAGGCTCTGCATCGCGATCTGGAATCCGCGACCCTCCTCGCCGCCGACCAGGGCGTCACCGGGCATATGGACATCCTCCATGATGACGTCGGCAATATGGGCGCCGGATTGCCCCATTTTCTTGTCGGCGCTGCCGATGCTGATGCCCGGAGTCGCCATGTCGACGATGAAGGCGCTGACATGGGCATTTTTGGGCAAGGCCTCTTTCGACGTGCGCGCCATGATCAGCCCGACTTTGGCATGCGGGCTATTGGTGATGTACCGCTTGGTGCCGTTCAGAACGTAGCCATTGCCCGAACGCATTGCCGTGGTCTGCATGGCGGCGCTGTCGGACCCGCTGCCGGGTTCGGTGAGGCCGAAACACGCGATTTCCCCCGCGGCGATACGCGGCAGCCAATGCGCCTTTTGTTCGGCGGTGCCGAAATTCTTGATCGCACTGCCCGTCATGCCGACATTGATCGACATGGTCGAACGATAGGCTGGTGCCGCGTAGGACAGGTGTTTGACGGTTTCGATATATTGGCTGACGTTCATGCCAGCGCCGCCAAATTCCTCGGGGATGGTGATACCGAACAGGCCCATCTCGCGCATCTCGTCCAGAATCGCGTCGGGAATGCGGTCCTTTGCAATGACATCCTCCTCCGCCGGAATCAGTCGTTCGCGCACATAGCGCTTGAGCTGGTCGAGAAAGGCCGCAAAAATATCGGGGTCCATGCCGGAATTAGCCATGATCGCCCATTCTCCCTGTGATGTGGTGTCGATTGATGCTGCTAGAGAAAATCCTGCACCGTTTTCATGAACCTGTCGAATTGGTCGTGGTGCAGCCAGTGGCCGGCATTTTCAAACTGGATGCAGGTTGCGTTCTGAAAGTGCGCGAGCCGGCCATCCTCGGCAGGGTTGGACGCCCAGCTGTCGGCACCATAGAGCAACAGCGTCGGGCATGTGATCGATGCCCAAATCGCATTCAACTCTGCCTCAGACAGGTCGAATACGGGCCAGACATTCAGGTAATTGTCGAACTTCCAGCTCCAGCTGCCATCCTCATTGCGGCTGACCCCGTGTATGGTCAGATGCCGTGCCTGTTCCTGGGTCAGATGTTTGTTTTCGCTCTGCATCCGCGCCAGTGCCGCATCGATGCTGGGATAGCGCTTGACCACACGGCCGGCGGCATTGCGCTTATCCTCTATCCACTGGCGGAACCGGGCGGGCGTGCCGACGGCTTCGCGCTGCGCCCGCGTTTTGGGTGACGGCCCCAGCCCCTCGATATTGACGAGCTTGCGGACCTGGTCGGGGTAGAGACCGGCAAATCGGGTCGCGATATTTCCGCCCATCGAATGGGCGATGATCGTGACAGGGGCGAGGTCGAGCTGATGCACCAGCTGCGCCAGGTCATAGACGAAGGCGGGCATGTCGTAATTGCCGTCGGCGGCCCATTCGCTGTCGCCATGGCCGCGCAGATCCGGGCAGATGACGTGCCAGTCGCGGCACAGTTGCTGTGCCACCCAGTCCCAGTTGCGGCAATGATCGCGGCCGCCATGCACCAAGAGCAGCGGCGGCGCGCCTTCATTGCCCCAGTCGGCATAATGGAGCCGGAGGCGTTGCGAGATATAATTATGCGACGTTGGACCGAACAGGTTGGCGGATTGCGGCGTGCTCATCCATCCTTAGTGCCGCGTGACCGGGTGGAGAGCAAGCGGCAAACCCCGGCAATGATGACCGCGCCCAGCCAGATGGCCGGTGCGTGGCCGACGCCAACAGCGGCCCAGTCGCTGACCAGTGTGAATTGGGCGGCGATGCTGCGCTCGACGATCCATCCGATGGCGGCCAGCCCGGCGATTATCGCCAGCAGCCAGCGGATAGGGCGATAGACCGGCAGCCCGACGATGAGTGCCAGCGGTACCATCGCCGCGCCCACCACCAGCAGCTGAACCGCCTCTATGCCCAGATTGAAGCCGAGGATCGGCAAGAGTCGGGCGGCTCCGTCCAGTCCGGCATCGCCGACCAGCGTGGCAAAGGCGAGGCCGTGGATCAGCCCGAACCCGGTCGCTACCCAGGCTTCGCGTCCCGCAAATATCGGGCGGACGGCGTGGACCGCCGACACCAGAATGGACAGGGCAATGGCAATTTCAACAGGCGCAGGCGGCAGCCGCCATGATGCGACCGCCGCAGCGACCAGCGTGATGCTGTGACCGATGGTGAAGGCGGTGACGATGCGCAGCAGCGTGACGAGCGTCGCGCGCAGCGGCTTGGGACCACCCCATCGCCGCCGCGCTGCGACCAGTGGCGCTGGCAGCAACAAAGCGAGCAGGAACATCAGGTGGTCGGCCCCTTCTGCGATGTGGTGCATACCCAGCCGAAAGGCCGACCCGAGCGCTGCGGTCTGGCGAAAACTGCCGCGATCGATGAGGATCTGGTTATCGGGATGACGCAGCGCGCCGATCAACTTGCGGTCCTGTGGCAGCACGCCGGCGCCATGGTCCGTACCGACCAGAATAAGGGCGAAATGGTCGTTGTTGCTGGTGATAATCGGCGCCCAGCGCAATTGCAGCTGACGAACATTGGCGCCCGCAGGCGGGGCCAGCCGGATGGATACATGCACTTCGGCCGCCCCGCCCACATTTGTCCGCGTCAGCGTCAACGGCGTGACGGCCCAGTTGCGTCCGTCCCGGCTGCGGGCACCGACCTGGCCAACCACCCAGGCCATGGCGCGGCGGTCATCGGTTGCCTCCGCACCTGCCGCCAGCGCAAAGTCGCCCGCCGGCATCGCGGCATCGATGATGACCGCATGATCGGTAAAGGTCAGCGTCACTTCGCTATTGGCGGTGAGGTGTGCACGCGAGGCAGCGGGCAGCAAGAGCGTCGCCGCGAGCAGGATCAGCGCTATCAGACGGCGCATCAGTGCAGGCCGAACCGGATCAGGCGGGCACGCTGGTCAAAGGCGCGCCCGTTGCGCGCTTCGGCGGCATCACGCGCCAATTCCGCTGCCGCGCTGTCGCCCGACAACAAGGCCGCTTCAAAGGCCAGGCGGTCGAGTTCGGCGCTGCGCCACCCGCTCGCCATGGTTTGACGGACCAGCCGGGCGGCGTCGGCCGCCTTGCCGTCGGCGATCAGCGCCGCTGCCAGCAGCGCGGCGGCGTCGCCATAGGGGCGGTTGTCATGGTTGGCACGGGCAAAGCGCAGCGCCGCTGCGCTATCGCCAACAATCAGCGCATGTTCCGCCTGATGGCCGGCGGTCGCCAGCGGGAACCGGGCGGCAAAGCGTGCCCAACCCGCCGCCGCCCGCGCGGATGCCGCATTCGCGCCGGCGCTGTTCCCGTTCGCCCTTTGCCAGGCCGACAGCGCATCCCATAGCTCGGGCAGGTCGTGTTGCGCCGCGAGCCCGGCCATGGCGGCGATCGCCCCCGACAGGTCGCCGCCGAGCGCACGGTCCTGCAACCTGCGCGCGGTAATATGCCAGTCACCGGGCAGATAACGTTCGGCGCGGGCGTGCCAGCGCGCGGCCTCTTCCCATTCGCCGCGCGCCAATTCTATGCCGCCTATGCGCAGGGCGATGGTGGCGAGCAGCGGTCGGGAGGGGCGTGCGCTGCGACGCGCGACGTCCATCCATGCGGCGATCGCTGCATCGGGTTCGGCCGTCCGTTCAGTGACAAAGGCGCGACGAAAGGCGGCACTGTCATTGGGCCAGGTCTGGTCGGACTGTTGATAGAGACGGTCAGCATCGCGCCATTGGCCGCGATAAAGGGCGATGTCGCCGCGCAGCAGCATCGCGTCAGCCTGTGGCGCGGGTTTCACAAATTCGAGGTCGACGCGCGCCGCCACCAATGCGGGCTCGACCTCTGCATTGCGGTGCAAGGCCATGGCGAGGCGGGCGGCGAGCGGGTGCGGAGCGGCGCTGGGCGGGGCGCGCCGCATCGCCAGCGCCAGCGCCGATTCGGCGGCGGCATAATCCTGCCACCGCCCGGTCATGGCGGCGCGGTCGAGCCACGTTGCCGCCTCTGCCCCGGGGCTGAGCCAGTCGGTTGGCTCGCGCGCGGCACGGTCACGGTGGGTTGTAATCGCCCTGTCGAGCGCCGCGATATGGTCATCAAAACTGCGCATGGGCGCAGGAAAGGGCAGCGGCAGATCGTCCGGTTCCGGTCCGAAGACCTGTTGCCATAGCGTCGGCCCGTTCGCGTCATGGCTACGCCAGGCCACCACAGCCGCGATGATCGCGGCAGGCGCCATGATCAACAGCACCAATCGCGCCCAGCGCCATGGGGCGGGACGGCGTGCGCTTTGGTCCCGGGTGTCAGGCGTGGGCGGCGGCATTGTCCTGATACGCAAAGTCGGCGTTCAGTGGATGCAGCCGCCTAGGCCCTCGGCACCGCGCAGGGCGTCAGGCCCATATTTCTGATGTCATCCTGCAATGGCGTGGCGAACACCCGTAACCCCTCAATCAAGTCAAAGGTAAAGGCATTGGCAGTGTCCGCCTGTGCATTCGAATCGTTATAGGCATTTTTGCGCGGCCCGAGGATGAGGGCCGTAGCCACAGCGGGCATGCCGGCACGGTCGACCTGCACATATTGCGAAATGGGCGACAGATCGAAGGTGAAGTTGGTGCCATTGCCCGCGTCAAGCGGTGGCGGGCCATGCGGCAACGCGGCAAACGGAAATGTGGTGCGCGGCGGGCGTTCGCTGGCCGCCGGGTTCAATGGAATGGCGGCAAAACTGGCCGCATTCTGCCCGGGGCGCGTGAGATCAAGCAGGACGACAGCCAGCGTGATATCAATCACCGGGTCGGCCAGTTGTCGTCCGTTGGGGAACGCCTGATCCAATTCCGGATAAATGGTCAGCGTATCGGGGATGATGAGGTCGATGATGCGCGTGCCCGCCGGTGCCCGATTGAGGTTGGCCGGCAACAATTGCGCGGTGCAGGGCAAGACGTCGAGTGCGCCTGCCGTCGGAGTCGGCGTGGGAGCGGGGGCCGCAACCGGCGGGCCGGGCGCGCGCTCTGCACCGCCGCCGCAGGCGGCCAGGGTCAGAGCGGCACACAGGGCGACGACGGCCGATGCTGTTTTTTGCTTGAACATCACAGCTGTCCTCCCTTGCGATAACTGTCGACCCAGACGTCGATGCGGCTGTCGGG
>CAZAWL010000004.1:0-22590 GCA_964488705.1 uncultured Sphingopyxis sp. | reverse complement strand
ACCGGCAGCTCTATTTCCTCCCCATCGACTTGCGATGGGGAGGGGGACCATGCGCAGCATGGTGGAGGGGAAACCTCACACATCCAGCTTCCAGTCCCAGCCCAGCGGGTCGCCGTCCATCACCTCGACACTCTTTGCGGCGAGTTCGTCGCGGATGCGGTCCGACGTGGCGAAGTCCTTTGCGGCACGCGCGGCCTTGCGGTCTTCCAATGCCGCTTCGATTTCCGGTTCGGTGATGACGGCATCCTTTGGCCGAATGCGCAGGTCTTCACGGGTGAGGGTTAAAAGATTGAGACCTAGGACGGCGTCCATGGATTCGAAACCGTTGCGTCTTGTGTTGCCGTCGACACCGGACAGGAAGAGCATTTCCTCGGCGATGGTTAGCGCTAGGGGCGTATTGAGGTCGTCCAAGACTGCTGCGTCAAAACGGGATTGGATTTCACCTACTTGGCCAAGTAGGTCCTTCGCCTCAGACATCCGCATCTTCTCACTGCCGAATTGCATCACCATCCGCTTCAACCGCGTCAGCGCCGCCTGCAGCCCTTCCCAGCTGAACTCCAGCTCGCTGCGGTACTGCGCCTGCAGGCACATCAGGCGATAGGCGAGGGGGTGGAAGCCCCGGTCGACGAGCAGTTGCAGACGCAGGAACTCGCCCGAGGACTTGCTCATCTTGCCACTGCGCTCGACGAGGAAATTATTGTGCATCCAGATGCGCGCGCCGCTATCCGCGCAGCCCTCATGCGCCTGATTTTGCGCAATTTCATTGGGGTGGTGAATCTCCCGATGGTCGATGCCGCCGGTGTGGATGTCAAACGGCATGCCGAGCAGCGCCTTTGACATGACCGAGCATTCGAGGTGCCAGCCCGGCGCGCCACGACCCCACGGGCTGTCCCATTCCATCTGGCGCGTCTCGCCCGGCGGTGTTCTGCGCCAGATCGCGAAGTCGGCCTTGTTGCGCTTGCCATCCACCTCCTCAATGCGGCCCTCACCATCTTCGGTCACTGCACGGGCCAGCGACCCGTAATTGGCGACGGTCGACGTGTCGAAATAGAGACCGCTTTCCAGCTCGTAGCAATGCTTGTCGGCAATGGACTTGCCCCACGCAATCATGGCATCAACATATTCGGTCGCCTTGGGGTGTGCAGTTTTGCGGATGTTCAATCGCGCCAGATCAGCCTCAAAATCCGCCTGATAGAATGCCGCAATGTCCCATGCGCTTTTGCCCTGCAACGCCGCCATTTTCTCCATCTTGTCCTCACCCGCATCGGCGTCGGAGGTCAGGTGGCCCACATCGGTGATGTTGATGACATGGGTCAGCTTATAGCCCTTGTAACTCAGCACCCGGCCCAGCGTGTCGGCGAAGACATAGGCGCGCATATTGCCGATATGCTGGTAGTTATAGACCGTCGGGCCGCAGCTATAGACGCGCGCTTCGCCGTTATGGACGGGCACGAAGCTTTCGAGTTGACGCGTCAGGCTGTTAAAGAGTTTGAGGTCGGTCATGGCGCTTCGCCATGCGGCGCGGCGCGGGCCGCCGTCAACCGCTTTGTGCCGCTGCGGTGCCGATCAGCAAAAGGCCAATTCTATTCGGCGAGCAGTGCGCCCATCAGTTCGATCTGGCGGTTACAATCATTCGCCGCCAGCAGCGCGACGACATCCTCCGCCGTCGCATCTTCGGCGAGCGGGCCGACCGGCACCAGCGTCAGAGAGCGGGCAGGCCCGTCGCCACCGCTGATGGAAAAGGTGCTGCCGCCGTCCGCCACAGGCAATAGGTCGGAGGGCCAACGCCGCAGGCTCTGCCCCTCGTTATAGTCGAGCGTCGCCTGTTGTTCGCCCGATGCGCTGCTCGCGACCGTGAGGCTCATCGCGCTCATCGTGTCGCTGCGCCAGGTGATCAGCCGCGTCGTGTCGAGCACGCACAGACGACCCGTCGCATGGACGTCCACCACCCACACATTGGGCGGGGCGACGACCTCTGCCGGGCCGCGCGAAGCCCCGACCTGGTTGATGCGCGTATTCGATGAATTGATGAAACGGCGCAGAACGTCGGTGTTGGTTTGCGATGGCGTGCCCGTCGCGCGCACCAGCGGGTTGCCCGGCCCGATCAGCGTGCGCGTCGGCCCTTCGCCGACCAGAACGAGGCGATCACCGGCACGCAGCACGACCCGGCTGGTCGGGGCGAGCCGCCGTCCGACGGGATAGGTGGCGGCCGACGGCCCGGTGGCGCGCACGACAACCGCATCAGCCAGGGCCGGGGCCGGCACCATCAGCGCCGCCGCAATGAGCGTCGTCATCGGCATTATCCGCAGTCGCCACCGCATCACCAAACCCCCTCTACTGGTTGCCGGGGGGCGCGTCGCACCCCCCAAGGCATGCCTCAATTATCCGCGAGATAGCTGCCCAGCTGCTCCAGCTGCGCCGTGCAACCATTTTGCAACAGCATGGACGCCACCGATTCCGCATCGTCGGGTACTTCGCCGCTCACTGCGACAAAGTTGAGCGTGGCCCCTTCGGTCATGCCCGGTCCGGTGATCCGGTAGGATGTGCCAGGGCTGATTGGCAGGACATCGCTCGGCCATGCGCGGAAATTCTGTCCGGCGACAAAAGCAAGGCTGCTGCGCTGTTCGGGGTTGGCCGCATTTTCCACCGTCAACAATGTGTCTTCGGTCATATCGCCGCGCCACAGCGTGACGTTGGCCGGGTCGGTCACGCACATCGTGCCCGCCTTGGCGATGTCGACCACCCACAAATTTGGCGGTGTCGATGTGGCAGTGGTGCCGCGAACCGCCCCCGTCCGGCGGATGGTGCTGCCTGTGGCGCTGAGGTAACGGCCCAGCGTACTGGTATTGGTCTGGCTGACCTGACCAGTCGAACGCACGGGGAAATTACCCGGACCGTTGAGCGTACGGCTCGGCCCTTCGCCGACCAGAACGACCCGGTCGCCGGCACGCAGGACCACCCGTTCGGTTGCGGCCAGCCGGCTGCCGACCGGATAGGACGCCGCCGACGGTCCGGTGGAACGGACAATGATCGCTTCGGCAAAGGCTGCGCTGGACATCGCCAGGGCAACAATGCCGGCGGCGACCATCGGAGCGCGCTTGACTATCGACATGACTAATTCTCCATTCTTCACAATTTCAGGCATTAGCCCTGTTTAGCGGCTGTCTGCGCGCCGTTTCGTGCGCAAGATCACAAGTCAGCCAGTTTCTTTTCGGACCCGTTGTGTCCTTGTCTATCACAATATGGCCAGCATAGCCCAGCCTGCCTGTACGCAGCATTGACCGGCGGCGATTAAGACAGCGCATGAAACGCCCCCGGTTCGGTGGCGTCGAGCCGCTGGACCAGGAACGCGACCGATGCCTGCGCGTCGAGTTCCATCGCCACGATCGCTTCACGCGCCACCTGATAATCGGCCCCTTTGCCGCCCATGTGGGCCGCCACGAGACGTGCGACAGCCGCCCGTTCCTCTGCCGACAGGTCCGGGCGCGGTTCAAAGACGTCGACAGGCTTTGCCCGGCCACGAAGCTGGATCCGCCCCATCGCCACAAAATGCTGGTTGTCGACGCCCTCCAACGCCTCGGCGCTGGCCAGAGCGCGCGTCTTCATGCCCTTGTTCGCGCCCTCAAGCCGCGCTGCGGTGTTCATGCTGTCGCCCAGCGCGGTATATTGGATTCGTCCCTCACCGCCGAAATTGCCGACCACCGCTTCACCAAAGTGCAGGCCGACACGGGTACGGCCGATGGGCGGCAGGGTGCCGTCCTTGGCCGTCGCCATCCGGCGGCTGAATTCGTCGCCGGCATCAGCCATGGCGAGCAGCGCGCTGGCTGCCTTTTCCGCATCGTCGGGCCGGGCGATCGGCGCGCCCCAAAAGGCGACGACCGCATCGCCGACAAATTTGTCGATCGTACCGCCATGGTCGAGGATGACGGCGCTCAGCGTATCGAGATAGTCGTTGAGGACGAAGGCGACATCCTCCGGCGACATGGCGTGGCTCATCTCGGTAAAGCCCTGCAGGTCGCTGAACAGGCAATAAATGGACTTTTTCTCGCCATGCAATGCCAACCGGTCGGGGTCGCGCAGGATTTCGGTGGCAATGTCGCGCGGCAGATATTTGCCCAGCGCCGACTGGGCAAAGGCCCGTTCCTCCGCCCCGACAGCGCGCAGGACAGACGATGCCGCGATGAACGCGAGCAACCAGCCGACGCCGCCGCTCACAACGGGCAGATTGATGGTGTCAATGCCCTGCAGCTGCATGAACACGGGTGCCGCGCCGATGCCTGCCATCTGTGCCAGCAGCAGCAGCGCCGACACCCACGGCCGCACGTCGAGCATCGCCGTCCCCGCACCTGCCAGCACGGCGACCAGTGCCAGCACCCACAATATCCAACCCGGCATCTGCGCCAGCGCGGCATCGTCGAGAATCTGGGCCAGCATATGGGCGTGGACTTCGAGCCCGATCATGTCCTTTTTTTCGTTCGAGCCATAATCGACCAACCGCGACAACGGCGTAGAAAATTCGTCGGTGTCGATGATGTCGCCGCCGATCAGGATGTGGCGGCCCGTAATGTCCGCCGCAATCGCGGGCAGGATGTCGGGGGTCAGAAATTCTGGCTTGGTATAAGTGGTTATGGGGATGTTCGCGAAGACGGGCGTCACCTGAACCCCGCCCTCTGTCGAAACCTGTGAAGGCAGCCGCCAGCGCACGGCGCCGCGATAGCTGTCAAACGCATTGCCCTGACCCGCCATCAGCACGGTCAACAGCGACGGTGCGCCCGCTGCGCGCCCTGGCCAGCGGCGGTAGGTGTCGTCGTCATCATTGACGAGTCGAATGCTGGCCGGTTGTGTCCGGTCGGTGCGCACCGACGCCAGAAAGTCGTTCAGAAAGGTTGATTGGCGCTCCTGGATATTGTTCGGATTGGACGATGGTTCGGCAAAGGCGACATAGGTTGGCGTACGCATGGCGCGCAGCTGGGCCCGCAGCTGGTCGTCGGCATCGGTGGCCTGGTCGAACAAGATATCGATGCCGATCGATTTGGGTTCCATCGCATCAAGTACGCGCAGCGCGTCGGCCAGCAGCGCCCGGTCGAGCGGATTGCGCACCCGCCGTTCGATCAGCACCTCGTCATTATAGGTGACCATGGTGATCCGGTTGTCCTGCGGCACAACCGGTGCGCCGACCGTCGCCCGCAAGTCATAGAGTGCACGTTCCGCCTCTATGATCATCGGCCAGGTGCCGCCAAAGCGCGCGACGTAAACGGCCATCACGATCATCAGCAGCGCCAGCACCATGCGCCAGACGCCCAATTGCCCGGCGGCAATCCGCACCTGCTTCATGCGCGCCGCCGATGCACGGCCACGACCGCTGTCGGATGCGCCGGTCGTCGCCGGTTGTGCAGAATCAGCCATGGTAAAGGTCGCCCACCCCCGTCATTGTCCGCCTGATGCCGCCACGCGACCTGTGGCATCCCTTATGCATGGTTTGGCACCCGCAGCGGTCATCATGTCGCCACTGCCAACGATATGCAAGCGCGACCGGCCCGCGCCATCGCCGCCTGCCAATCGGCCGCTCGCCATATGCGCCAATGGTTGCGCCGGCGCCTGGCTGTGCCTACATCCCCAGCTGTGCTATGCGCTGTCGGACCGGTCACTGCCGGCGCAGCAGAACAGAGAGTAGGGATTAAGCGGGTTATGACAGGATTTGACGATCGCGAGCGCGCCTTTGAGAATAAATTTGCCCGCGACGCGGACATGCAATTCAAGATTACGGCACGTCGCAACCGGTTGCTCGGCAGCTGGGCGGCGGCACTGATGGGTCTGACGCCCGAGGAAAGCGACGCCTATGCCAAGGCGGTAGTCCAGGCCGATTTCGAAGAAGTCGGCGATGAGGATGTCATTCGCAAGCTGCTCGGTGACCTGACCGCAGCCGGCGTCGACACCAGCGAAGCCGCCGTGCGCACGGCGCTGGCCGAAAAGGCGGTCGAGGCGCGCCGCCACTTCATCAGCGAGGCATAGCCGCCCATGCCGATGGCGTCCGATACCATAGCCGAGTTGATCCGTGCCGCCATTCCCGATGCACAGGTGACGATTACCGACCTTGCCGGCGACGGCGACCATTATGCCGCCACCGTCATATCGGAGAGTTTTCGCGGCCTGCCCCGCATACGCCAGCATCAGGCCGTCTATGCGGCGCTGGGCGGACGTATGGGCGGAGAGCTTCACGCGCTGCAATTGACGACGACAACGCCCTGACGCCCGCATACGGCCGATGGCCAATTCATTAGGATATGACGATGACGACCCCAGCCGACCCTACCCAGGAACGCATTGCCACACTCATCAATGGCCATGAAACCGTGCTGTTCATGAAGGGCACGCCGCTGTTCCCGCAATGCGGCTTTTCAAGCCGCGCTATCGCCATGCTCGACCGTATCGGCGTTGACTATCATAGCGTCGACGTGTTGCAGGACCCCGAAATCCGTCAGGGCATAAAGTCCTATTCGGACTGGCCGACGATCCCGCAGCTTTATGTGCGCGGCGAATTTGTCGGTGGTTCGGACATCATGATGGAAATGTTCGAAGCTGGCGAGCTGCACGAATTGTTCGCCCCGCAATAGACCATAGCGGGAGCCTGATTCACATCTTTGCGGGAAGCGCAGAGCGCTTGCGACAAAGCCGGTCAGGCTCTGGCCGGGTCACGCGGCTACCACGGCACAGTCATGACGATGTCGGATGGGCTGGTTCCGGGGTGAAGCGGGCCGGTGACAGGGACCAATCTGTACCGACCCGCTTCATGTGGGCGAACACCCTCAGGAACATCTGTAACGATGCAGGTGCCGTGCCAAATTACAGAAATCCAGCTTTTGCGCCGGTAGTGATGGTGAATGCATTTTAACCAGGCGCCATCGCTGTAAAAATTTCCGACAATTGCTGCCGCCCCTGCCCGTGCACCTGTTTTGCACTTGACAGATTACAGTCGTGGTCATTACGACTACGGCTGTAGTCATAGATGGGAGTCGGTGCATGCAGGCGCGAATCAGCGAATCCGAACTGGTGGTCATGGAACCGGTTTGGCAATCGGCCCCGCTCAGTGCAGCGCAGATTGCTGACGCTGTCGCCAGCGAACGCAACTGGAGCATTCAGACCGTCAAGACATTGCTGTCGCGACTGGTCGCCAAAGGCGCATTGGCGACCGAACGCGACGGCCGCCGCTTTCTCTATCGTCCCCTGGTCGAACGCGATGCCTATCGCGCGCAGGCGACCCAGAGCATCGTCGACCGCCTGTTCGGCGGCCGCGTGTCGCCGCTGGTTGCACAGCTGGCCGAACAGGAAAGCCTGAGCGACGCCGACATCGCCGAGCTGAAGGCGCTCATCAAGCGGCTGGAGGCATAGGCGATGGCATATTTTTTCGACTGGGCCGCCGACGCACTGCTCGCATCCTTTCTGCTCGCGCTGCTGGTGCTCGCCGTGCGGTCCCCCGTCGCCCGGATGTTCGGGCCAAGGGTCGCCTATGCGCTATGGTTGCTGCCGGCGTTGCGGCTCGTTTTGCCGCCGATTCCCGCCTTGATGCTCCCCTGGTCAGAGAGCGCCGCCCCCGCGGCTACGCACCCGGGCGTGATCGACACGATTTTCATCGAAGCGGCGGCTGCGGCCCCTGCCAGCGCTGCCGCCTCCGGCTGGACGGACTGGCTACTGGCATCAGCGCCCATGATGCTGCTGTCGCTTTGGCTCGCCGGTGCCGCGGCGCACCTGACCTGGCAATTGCTGGCCCACCGCAAATTGCTGTCGAGCCTGCGCGATGCGGAAATAGAGGGCTGGGACGCGCACGTCCGCATCCTCAACAGCCCGCACGTCGGCGGCCCGCTGTCATTGGGGCTGTTGACGCCCATGGTCGTCATGCCCGACGACGGCATCCTGGCGCTTGACCGGCACGAACGTGCGCTCGCCATCCGTCACGAGGTGATGCACCACCGGCGCGGCGATTTGTGGGCCAACGCGGCCGCCGTCGTTTTTGCCGCGCTGCATTGGTTCAACCCGACCATGCGCCACATCTGGCGGGCCTTCCGTTTTGACCAGGAAGCCGCGTGCGATGCCGACGTTCTGGCCGGCGCCGACGGCGCCACGCGCGGCACCTATGCCCGGGCGCTGGCCAAGGCCGCCAGCGGTCGCCCGTCCGCTTTTGCCAGCCCCATGATGCATGCCAATAATTTGAAGGAGAGACTTGCGATGATGACCCTGCCCCCCCGGTCGACGCGCCGCCGCCACGTAGGCCTCGCGCTCGCCGCCACGCTGACCATCGGCCTGTTGCTGGCCACAGCGACGCCGCGCAGCGCGATTGCACAGGAAGCGCCCGCCGCTCCCGCTACGCCAGCGACGCCGACAACGCCCGATGCCACCGCCACCATAGACCTCAGCCGTGACGGCAGTGACCATGTCACCCGCATCGTCCGTGACGACGGGACGACCATCATCCTCCATTCGGACCGTCCGCTCGATCAGGCCGCCATCGACCGCATGGTTGCCGAGGCCGAGGCGTCACGCGCCGAAGCCGAACGCGAAAGGGCGGATGGCGAACAGGCCGGTGCCGCGGGCGAACGTCGACGTCAAATCATCATGGTCCGGCACAGGAGCGACGCCAGCGATGCGGACCATGCCGCCGCGGGCGACAGCAGCGGCGACCAAAACCGCAGCGAGCGCCGCGTCATGATCTTTCGCGGCCGCGACGGCGACGGCACCGCACATGACGGCCATGGCGAAGGCGGCAACGGGCGCGCCATGACCTGGCGCGGCGAGTCCAGCTTTGTCATTCGCATGGGCGGCACGCCGGGCGCTGGTGGGCCGCAGCATAGTTGCGACAATGACGCCCAAGCCGAACGCATTGAACGCAATACCGACAGTGGCGATGGTCGTCATACGCTGCGCGTCGTCATGTGCGGCATGCCTGACACGGCCCTTCGACTGTCGGCCCTGCGCCGCGCGCGCGAATCTATTGCCAACATGGCGTCCGACCACATCCCGCCCGAAGCCCGCGCCAGCGCGCTGGCACAGATCGACTCGCAGATTGCGACGCTCAGCAGCAATAGTGACGAGTAACCCGCTTCCATGGGGTCTCCGCAATAGCCGCCATGGATGACTGGGCCGGGGCCGTAATGCTCCGGCCCTTTTTTCTGCGCGACACAGCACACCACGGCCTTTCGTTTTGCTGTTGCGCCTGTCACAAGGCAGCGGTGAGCAGCGAACGCCCCTGGCCCGACACGATCCGTTCCGGCGAATGCGAACAGCATGAACCGCTGGTGCGCCGCGTGCTGGCACCGAACCCGTCGCCCTACACCTTTACCGGAACCCAGACCTGGATCGTCGGCGCCGGCGCTGATGTCGCGATTATCGACCCCGGCCCAGCGGGCAGTGGCATGTCGATTGGCGATCCGAAGGACGCCTATGGCGCGGGGCATGTCGACGCAATTATGTCCGCCATCGGCACGGCGCGCGTCGCCGCGATCCTGTGCACCCACACGCATCGCGACCATTCGCCCGCAGCAGCCCCGCTGAGGGCACTGACCGGCGCGCCGGTGATAGGCTGTGCAGCGCTGGCGCTCAGCGATGATGGGCCACGCGCCGATTCCGCCTTTGACGCCGACTATAGCCCAGACCATGTATTGGCCGATGGCGAACAGGTGGCGGGGGATGGCTGGACCCTCGAAGCCGTCGCCACGCCCGGCCATACGTCGAACCATCTGTGTTTCGCACTGATCGAAACTGGCGCTTTGTTCACCGGCGACCATGTCATGAAATGGTCGACCAGTGTGGTCAGCCCGCCCGACGGCAATATGGCCGATTATATGGCGAGCCTCGGCAAACTCTATGAACGGCGCGACCGCGTCTATTATCCCGCCCATGGCCCCGCCGTGACCAAACCGCGTCAGCTGGTGCGCGGCATGATGGGCCACCGCAAGCAACGCGAGTCGCAAATCCTGCGAGAGCTGGGCAAGGGCCCACGCGCCATACCCGCCATGGTGGCGGTGATGTATAAGGGGCTCGACCCCCGCCTGACGGGCGCAGCGGGCCGTTCAGTTCTGGCTCATCTGTTCGACCTCAAATCGCGCGGCATGGTGGGCCAAGAGGGGGAAATATGGTCTTTGGCCTGATCGCACTCGCGATGGCGGGCATGCAATCCGTGCAGGACGCGCCGCCGGTCATGGTGCCGCTGGTGGAACCGTCGGCGATTGAAGGCGCACCGCTGCGTCAACCGCCGGAACGCGGCTATCTGTGCAGTGCCGGCTTTGGCGACTGTCTGCGCATCATCCCCAACGGCAATGATAATCACGCGCAACTTGCGCTGTTCGACATGGACGCCGCCGCGAGCGATAGCATAGAGGTTGCGCTGCCCTGGGACATCGGGGCCGACGATGGTCAGGATCTCGCCATTTGGGACCAGGCCATCCGCCTCCCTTCGGCTGGCGAGGCAAGTTCCGGCATCCGCGCCTATCTGGTCGGCGTCATCCGCCGGACGCCGGTCGGCTATTCCGGCGGTTTCGCCAGCGCCGAGCGGCTATACCTGTTCCAGCTGATGATTGGCCATGGCGATGCCTGGCTGGGGCCAGAACTGGTCAGCCTGCCGTGGGCAGCACAGGCGGAGATTCGCGCCTGCTTCGGCGAAGATGATGCCGAGCGGCGACGCGGCGCATGTCACGACATCTACCGCTATGTCCCGGCGCTGAGCGTGGCTGGAGAGCAGGATCGCGCGGGCGATGGCGACTATCCGACGCTCCGCTACACGACAGTGTCGACCGCCTATCCCCGCACCGCCCGGCGCAGCGAGGATTCGAGCGCCGCACCGCCGCTGAGCGAAGCCGACCTCAGCGAATGGCGCGACCCGGAATGCAGCTATACGCGCACCCTGCGCTATAACCCGGCCACATTGCGGTACGAGATGGACCGGACCGCCCCCGACTGCGGAGCCTATACCAACCCATGATGATGAACAGATTCGGGCGGAGCCATTGGGCGATGACCGCCGCCATAACCTTCGCCGCGGTGACCGCAGCCCCCGCCGTCGCGCAGGAGGCGGAGGCCCGTGCCGCCCCTGCGACCGTTGCCGCCGACTTTGCCGATGCCAGTGCGGCTTTGGTCGCCCGGTTGGGCAGCATCGAGTCCGGACGGCCTGCCATGGGCATGACGGACGCCGACATACGGGCCCAATTTGACCGCATCGAACGGACGATGGACCAGTTCGATACCCCAGCCTTTCCCGTCGACGGCCTCAACAGCTTTGATGCGGTGTGCGGCGTGCTCAACCAGATCAACATACGCTATGCGCTCGACGGGCTGGTGGCCTATCGGGCCGGCGGTGGCACGGCCGACGGCCCCGCCATTATGCAGTTCATGAACCGCAATGCCCTGCGATTTCAGGACGAAGTGGTCCTGCTGACCAATCGGTTGATCCAGTGCCAGTCCGTCCATATCCCGGCACTGACCAGTTTTTTCGAGGGTCTGCCGGCGGAGCAGCGCACCGAAACCCGGCTGCAGGGTCTGCGGCAGATGCGCCGCGGACAGGCCCAGATGATCAGCGGCGTGCTGGTTACGGTGCATGACCCGGCCGTCCGGCCCGAAAACCGGCTGCGCGCGCTGGGCGCGTTGCAGCGCCATGTCGGCCTGTTTGTCGCGGCCATGCCGCTGACGGAACGTGCGGCGCTGTTGCAGGGGCTGACTCCGCTGCTGACGACGGGCGATGCCGCGAGCGCCGAAGGGCGACAGGCCGTCAGGCGCGCGCTGCAAGATGATAGCTGCGCCGGACTGTGCCAGATACCATAGCCCCCTTGCGCACCCGCCATGGACGCAACATAGGGTGTTCGCACGACCGCTAATATGGTCGATCGGCATGGTCTGATCCGGGGGGACGAATGACCAGTACAACTGTGGCAACCAGCGACGACGCGCGCTTTTTCCTCAAACTCGCGATCGCGATTGCGGTGACCAACATCGTCGGCTTTGGCATGCATTTCGCGCTGGGCCGGTCAACCGTGGCGGTGCCGATGGTCTATCACCTCCACGCCGTCACCTATATGGGGTGGGTCGCGATCTACGCGTCACAGCATTGGCTGGCAGCCACAGGACGCCTTGCGGCGCACCGTTCATTGGGGCGGCTGGCGGCGGTGTGGGTGGCGCTAATGCTGGTCATGGGATTGGCCATTACCGTCACCGTCATCCAGCGCGGGACCACGCCCTTCTTTTTCCTGCCGCAACATTTCCTGATTGCCAATCCGCTCGGGCTGTTGGGATTCGTAGGGTTTTTTGTCGCCGCCATTCGCATGCGCCACCGCAGCGACTGGCATAGCCGGCTGCACCTGTGCGCGATGGCGATGATCCTCGGGCCTGCATTTGGCCGTCTCCTGCCCGCACCGCTCATGGTGCCCGTCGCATTCGAAGTTTCGGCGCTGGCGGGACTCATATTCCCGCTGGTTGCGGTGTGGCGCGAATGGCGGGCGGGCGCGGTCCACCCGGCGTGGAAATATGCCTTTGTCGCCCTGCCACTGATTCTGCTGCTGTCATACGGTATCGGCCATTCGGCGCTGGCGACCGCTGTATATGATGCCGTGGTGACCGGAACGCCGGGCGCAGCGGTCGATCCGCTCGCTTATGGGGTGCCCCCGCCAGGCATGTGATGCAAGATTTCTTCGCGGTCCGACTTGCGGAGGGGGCGAGGCAGGGGCATCTAGGGTCAGGACCCTAGACGCCATCACTCCCTTTCCCCGCCGGAGCACCCATCCATGTCCGCCCCCGTAAGAGAAAACCTGACCGGCCTCGACCTGTTGGCCGAAATCGACCGGCTGAAACGGGAACGCAACGCCGTCATCCTTGCCCATTATTACCAAAAGCCGGCAATTCAGGATCTTGCTGATTTTGTCGGCGATTCGCTGGAGCTGTCGCGCCGCGCGGCGGAAACCGACGCCGATGTCATCGCCTTTTGCGGGGTGCGCTTCATGGCGGAAACGGCCAAGATCCTGTCGCCCCAGAAAACCGTCATCCTGCCCGACATGGACGCCGGATGCAGCCTGGAGGATAGCTGCCCGCCCGAGAAGTTCGCGGCGTTTCGCGCCGAGCATCCCGACCATATCGCGCTGACCTATATCAATTGTTCGGCGGCGGTGAAGGCACTGTCCGACATCATCGTCACATCGTCGAGCGCCGAAACCATCATCAGCCAGTTGCCCGCGGACCAGAAAATCATCTTTGGTCCCGACAAACATCTGGGCGGCTATCTCAACCGCAAGTTCGGGCGCGACATGCTGCTGTGGCCGGGGGTCTGTATCGTCCACGAAGCCTTTTCCGAAACCGAGTTGATCAAGCTCAAGGCGCAGCACCCCGGTGTGCCCGTCGCCGCACATCCCGAATGTCCCGCGCACATCATCGACCATGCCGACTATGTCGGTTCGACGAGCGGCATCCTCAACTATGCCAAGTCGATGCCCGGCGACACGTTGATCGTCGCGACCGAGCCGCACATCATCCACCAGATGGAGCTGGCCGCGCCCGACAAGACTTTCATTGGTGCGCCCGGTGCTGACGGCAACTGCAACTGCAACATTTGCCCCTATATGGCGCTCAATACCGTCGAGAAACTCTATATCGCGCTGCGCGACCTCGCGCCGCAGATCGAGCTGGACGAGGAATTGCGCGTTAAGGCGAAAAAGAGCCTCGACCGAATGTTGGCGATGGCGGCCAACACCGTCGGCAAGGGCGATTTGGGCCGGGCATAGCCGTTTGCGCGGCCCGGAACGGGGCTGTAACGCAAGATTCTGTCGCGCCGATCCACTTATCCACAGTTTTCCTGCACGGATGTGGATGAATTGGCACCAAACCCCCTTTGCGACTCACCGCGTCCATGACAGCTTCCAACTATCGGAAGGACGGAATGGTCCCGAAGGCAGCGATAGCGAGGTGCAAGCCAGAGCGAGGCAGCCATCAGGTCAGACCCGAATTCCAAGGGAAAGGAAGTAGCGAGGGACGGGCGGCGGAGACGCAAGGCCATCCGAAGCCAAACCGGACCCAACCGAACCGGAAATCAGTTGTGCAAGGCTCAGCGAAAGCGCAGCCGGAGGACGACCGGAGGAACGGTTCAGGCAAAGTGGAGGGTCGGGTGAAAGCCGGGCCGGAAGCGGAGCCACCCGCCGTACCGGGCGGACATGTTGACCGGACAAAATCCCTCACCGGACGCTGTCAGTCGGAGATATGTTCCCCATGATCGGCGAAGTGGGCGCTGACCTGAAGTGGACGTTATTGGTGGCGACACCGAAAGCGGAAACGGACGGGCCAGCGCCCATCACGTTTTGGGGCCCGTGCGTTTTTGACCCCATGGCGGCGGTTGTGCGGCGCGGACCGCCAGGATGACCCGCAGCGCCCGACGGGCCCCTTCCTATCCGCGACACCATAATCGCAAAATTGCCGTTTCGGCGACCGCAGAAAAAAATGCCCGCCTGTGACATGTGTCACCGAAAGGTCATGCACTGCCGTCTAGACCACCCCTGCGACCCGAAGGCGA
This sequence comes from uncultured Sphingopyxis sp., assembly GCA_964488705.1. GTDB lineage: Bacteria > Pseudomonadota > Alphaproteobacteria > Sphingomonadales > Sphingomonadaceae > Sphingopyxis. The sequence goes on along the minus strand of CAZAWL010000004.1, from coordinate 8,054 downwards.
TTCCCATACATGCTCTGCATGGGGAATGGCACACCTTAGAGCCTGCCCTGCCACACCGGCGAGGCAGGCTCATTTTTTGCGTGGCGCGGTTTATCGTGGCGCGTCGAGGCCGGATGCCAGCAACAGGTTGGCGGCGCGGGCGACGCCATCATGGTCGGCGCTGTCGTCCCACAGCGCATAGCGCAGTCCCAGAAACACGTTCATCCCCATGATCGCCCATGCCTCCACCTCGCCCACGCCGGCGCGCACGGTGCCGTCGCGGGCGGCCTGTGACAGGCGCTGATGGATGCGCTGAGCCGTGGTTTCATAATGCGCGCGAAAGCTGGCGGGGTCGACAAACTCCGCCTCATCGACGATCCGGTAAATCTCCTTGTGCGCGCGCGCAAAGTCGAGAAATGCCTTGAGCGCAGCCCCTTCGGCGGCGATGGCATTGGGCGCGTCGACAAAAACCGGCGCAACATGGTCGCGCACCTGCGCCGACATATCCGCGACCAGCGCGCGGAAAATTGCGTCCTTGCTGTCGAAATAGGTATAAAAGCTGCCCAGCGCGACGCCGGCCCGGCCGGTGATGCCGCTGATCGAACCGTCATGATAGCCATGTTCGCCAAATTCGATCGCCGCAGCAGCGAGCAGCGCCCGCCGCGTCCGTTCGCCGCGCGCGGTGCGGGGCTGTTTCGGATCGGCCGACGCGCCGGGCGACGCGCCGGGCGGCACTGCGGGCGACACTGGGGGCCGCGTTGACGCCGGCGACGGCGCCAGCGTTGCACCAATGTCACGCCTCTGAGCCAATTGCTGCCCCCCAATCTCATCAAAGTTGAAAAGTGATTCAACTTTCATTATGCGTTTCGTCGCGCAGGCGCAACCGCCGTCCGCTTTGGCCCGATGGGCCAGAGAATCCGGCAGGTCGGCATAGCCGCGATTGGGAGAGTTAGCATGAAAAAGATGATCAACCGTCTCCACATCTCTGGCCTGACCGGCGTCGCGCTGACGGCGCTGATGGCGGTGCCGGCCACAGCACAGGACGCGGTGCCCGGCGCGAGCGAAGATGATAATGGCGACCTCATCGTCACCGCGCGCCGCCGCGAAGAAAGCCTGCAGGACGTGCCCATCGCCGTCACCGCCTATTCGGGCGAACAGCTCGAAGCGACGGGTGCGCTCGACATCACCGACATCAGCGACACCACGCCCAACACCACGCTCGAAAATTCACGCGGTACCAATTCGACGCTCACGGCCTTTATCCGCGGCGTCGGCCAGCAGGACCCGGTGGCGGGGTTTGAAGCGGGCGTCGGCATCTATCTCGACGATGTTTACCTCAACCGCCCGCAGGCCGCCGTGCTCGACATCTATGATGTGGAACGGATCGAGGTGCTGCGCGGGCCGCAGGGCACGCTTTATGGCCGCAACACAATCGGCGGCGCGGTCAAATATGTGACACGCCGCCTGCCACAGGATTTCGCGGTCCGTGCGCGGCTGACCTATGGCACTTATGATCAGGCCGAAGCGACGCTCAGCCTGTCCGCACCGATCAGTGACCTGGTGCGCGTCGGCGGCGGCATCGCCCGCCTGTCGCGCGGCGGTTTTGGCGACAATCTGACGCTGCCCGGGGTCGAAAATTACAACAAGGATGTGTGGGCCGGGCGGCTCAGCCTCGAGCTGGGCGGCTATGGCGAACCCGTCTTTATCCGTATCACCGGCGATTATACTCGCGACCGGTCCGACGCCCGCAACGGCCACCGGCTGACGCCGGGATTGTTGACCCCCAATACGCCGGTGCTCGCCGACGAATTTGACACGCGCGCCGGGCTCGCGAGCCCGCGCCAGGATGTGGAGGCCTATGGCGTCGCGGCCAATATCAGCGTCGACCTGACCGACCGGCTGACGCTGCGGTCGATCAGCGCATGGCGACAGGATAACAGCCTGACGCCGATTGATTTCGACTCGCTCCCCTCCGTCGATGTCGACGTGCCCGCGCTCTATGACAATGAACAGATCAGCCAGGAATTCCAGCTCGCCTACAATAGCGACCGGCTGAACGGCCTGGTCGGATTCTACTATCTCAATGCCAAGGCGATCACGCAGTTCGACGTCATCCTCGCCACCACTGGCACGCTGCTCAGCCTGCCCGGTCTCAACGCCTTTACCGCCGGCGACGTGCGTACCGACACATGGTCGGTGTTCGGCGATTTCACGTTCGACCTTACCGACCAGTTCAGCGTGTCGGTCGGCGGGCGGTATACCGAGGATGACCGGCGCTCCACCATCCTGCGCCAGACGCGCATCGGCGGGGCATCGCCGATTTTCGGCGGGACGGCCGTCACCATCGCAACCGGAACCAATTTTGTCGGCGAAGCCAGTTTCAACGATTTCAACCCGCGCGCGTCGCTCGCCTTTCAGCCCAATGACGACCATCTGCTTTACGCCAGCTATGCGCAGGGGTTCAAAGGCGGCGGGTTCGACCCGCGTGGCAACGCGGCCATCGCCCCTGATACCAACCGCGACGGCCTGCGCAGCTATGACGAGATCTATAATTTCTTCCTGTTCCGGCCGGAAACGGTCGACAGCTATGAACTCGGCTATCGCGGCACATTTTTCGGCGGCGATGCCCGTGTCGCCATCACCGGATTTTACGGTGACTATACCGACGTCCAGATCCCCGGGTCGGTCGGCGTCGACGCCAATGGCGACGGCATTTTCGAAAGTTTCGCCGGGGTCACCACCAATGCCGGTGCAGCGACGTTCAAGGGAGTGGAGGTCGAAAGTTTCGCCCGCTTTGCCCGCGACTTTGCCGGGGCCGGTTCGTCGATGAGCTTTACCGGAACGCTCGGTTTTATCGACGGTGAATATGACGAATTCTTCCTCAACGGCGTCAACATCGCCAACCTGCGCGCGATCCAGAACACCCCGCGCTGGACATTGTCGGGTACGCTTGCGGCCACCATGCCGGTGGCGTCGGGCAGCCTCCTCGCATCGACAACGCTGAGCTATCGCAGCCTGACCAACCAGTTCGAAACGCCCAGCCCGTTCCTCGACCAGCCCGGCTATGCCCTGTGGGACGCCAGCCTCGTCTGGACCAGCCCGGACGAGCATTTCACCATCGGCATCTATGGCAAGAACCTGACCAATCAGCGTTATATCACGTCGGGATACCAGTTCATTTCGACACAGCTTGACGGCACGCCGAATCTGACCGGCACAGGCGCGGTCATCCCCACGCTGGGGCGCGAGGGCGTCGTGACCGCATTTTACGGCAATCCGCGGCAAATATTTGCCACGCTCGGCATCCGATTCTGACGCCGGTCTCTGCGGCCGGCCTGGCGACTGGCAGGGTGATCAAAAACCCTGCCAGCGCACCACTTCGTCGATGGGGGCGCGGTCGACCGGGAAATTATTGATCGGCGCTGCATCGTCGCGATAGCCGATGGCGAGCCCCGAATAGAGTATCTGTCCGTCGTCGACACCGATGCAATCACGCACCGTCTTGCCATAGACCGACCAGGCTTCCTGCGGGCAGCTGTCGAGGCCTGCCTCGCGCAGCAACAACATGACATTGTCGAGCCAGATGCCCATGTCGGCCCATTGCGGCGGGCCCATGAAGCGCTGACAGTGGACGAACAACAGCACCGGCGCGCCAAAGCCGCGAAAATTCATCGCCATCGCCGCATCGCGCGCGGCCTTGTCATCGCGTGCAATGCCGAGTGCCGCATACATCGCCTTGGCCACGCCAAAGCGGCGCGCCTTCCATGGTTCGGGCAAATCGTCGGGGTAGATGCTATATTCCGGTTGCAACCCGGCCAGTCCCATCGCCATGCGTTCACCCACCGCCGCGATCAACGCCTGCAACGGTGCGCCGGTCACCACCGTCACCTGCCACGGCTGCACATTCCCGCCCGAAGCGGCGCGCTGTGCCTTTTCCAATATACCACGCAAAATGGCCGGATCGACCGGATCGGCGGTAAAGGCGCGCACCGAACGGCGCGTGGCGATGGCGGCAGAAACGCTGTCGGCAGCGGGAAATCTCGTCATGTCGGGGCCTCATATTTATTGGCGCGGCGTTTTCCGAACAACAGGTTGCGTTCCTGACGCGCCTTGAGCTGGCGATAATAGGAAATGAGGAACAACCGGTCGTCTTCCTGCAGATGCCGGCCGATTTTGGCGCGGATGGCGTCGGCAACGGCGATCATCGTATCGCGATCATTCTGTCGCAGCACGCGTTCGAGTTCCTGCAGTTCATAGACGCCATAGACGGCCAGTTCGGCTTCGCTGAATACCGGCGCACCCGGCGAATCCGCGAGCGGCGCGCTCGCCATATCAACCGCAATGGTCCGGTGCCGGGCCTGAACCACCCACGTCCCGGCAATGATGTCGCCCAGACGCATGCGGTCGCGATTGAACAGGAGGAAAAAGGCGAGTGCCACCGTCCACATCAACCCGAACAGCCGCGTCGCGACCGACGCCGCGTCACCCGATTCGCCGAACATGAACATCATCGGCAGCGTGAATTCGATCTGTCGCACCAGGTTACGGGCGACCACCGCCGGGACGGTGAGCTGACCGCCATCGCGCGCGACCACGCGGATACCGACGAGCCGCTTTCCCGGCGTCGCCGCACGCGGCCCCAGTTCGAACATTGCGAACCAGAAATTGTTCATCATGAACCAGAACAGCATCGCCAGGATCGACATCGACCCTTCGACATTATCGCCGATCGACGCCACGCCCAGAATGAGCAAGACCACAATGGTGATGATGATGAGCAGCAGATAGTCGATCATCAGCGCCGCCAGACGCGACCCGGCGCTCGCGATTTCAAGCCGCAGGTCGACCCCCTCCGGCGTCACGAAACTGCGCAATTTTTTGGAACGCCGCGCGTCCATCCGCAGCGCACCCTGCGCGGAGCTGTTGACAGGCATCGCCGTCATACCGCCCCCTTTCGCCAGCGGCGGCGCGGCACATAGAAATAGCTGCACCACAGGAGGAACATGAGCGCCCCAATCCCGAACCGCAGACCCATGTCGTTGATCAGCTGACGCCCGAATCCTTCGAGCAGACCAGCGGCCAGCAACATCAATATGACACCCAGCATCGCCGCGCCGCTCGCCTTGCCCGATGCTGCGGCTGCCGCCAGCCGTCCATGTGCCCCGGGAAAGGCAAAGGCCGTCCCGATGCGCAGACCGCACGCCCCGGCGATGAAAATCGCAAATAATTCGGTCGTTCCGTGGATTGCCAGCCAGGCGGCAAAATCCCAGCCGAGGCCGGCGTCATTGAACACGGTGAATAACGCACCGAGCGGCAACCCCTGATAGGTGTTGAGCATCATCGTCGGCAAACCAAAGGCAAAGCCCAAGGCGTAGGCAGTGATGGCAACCTGGCTGTTATGGGTGAACAGCGAGGTCGCAAAAATGTGCAGCCCGCCTTCCTCCGGAACGCCGTACAGCGATTCCCGCAGCGTCTCGACACTGGCCCCGGGGGTGCGCCCCTGCGCCAGTTCGAGCGGGATCAGCGCCTGAAACCAGTTTGTGTCGCGCGACACGAGCACGAATGCGACAACCGCGCCGAGGACGAACAACAGCGCCATGAACAGCGTTTCTTTCCACAGGCCGCGCACGGCAGCGGGCCAGCTGTTGCGAAAGAAATCGGCGATGCGGGCACGGCGCGATTCCCGCACGCCATAGACGAGGAAATAGCCGCGCATGGCCAGCGATTCGAGATAGTCGATCAACGCCGCGTCGAGGATCGTCGCACGCGCGATGGACAGCGATGATAGTGTCGCCCGGTAAAGCCGCGGCAGGGCGACGAGGTCATCGTCGCTGAACCGGCTGATCGAACCGCGCTCGAGCCGCGCCAACAGCTCTTCAAAATCCTGCCAGTCGGATTCGCGTTCGCGGCGAAAGGCCGCCGTTGAATAAGCGATGGCGGGTGCAGCGGCCATTACAGCTGTCCCCGCCGTTTGATGGCGACATAGGTGTCGAGCAAGCGCGCCGACAGGCCGGCCGCCGGCGCCTCTACCACCAGCGCCCCCATCCGCCGCAGCCGCGCCAGCACAACCCGCCGGTCACGCAGCAGCTCTGCCGCAATGGTCGCCTGTGTCATCGCGGCCGCGTCATCCGGCACGGCGGCCATGATCTGTTCCAGTTCGGTATCGTCGCTGACGACGAACACCAGCAAATGCTTGTTCACCAGCCGCTCGGCCGCGGCCAGCATCAGTTCGGCGCTGTTGGCGTCTGCAAATTCGGTGAACAGGACGATCATGGCCCGCCGTTTCAGCGACGCCGCAACCGTCGCCAGACCGAGCGTGAAGTTGGTTTCTTCAAAGGCATAGTCGATGCCGGCAACGGCACGACGCAGCGCCGCAAAATCCCCGATCCGTGCATATTCCCGCCCCAGCAGCGCCGGCCGCGCCGCAAAGCTGGCGAGCGAGACGCGGTCTTCCATCCGCAACGCCACATAGGCGAGCGCGAGGGCGGAGGCGGTGGCGCGATCCAGCCGGGGTTCGGCGATGCCGTCGGCATCGACCACGGGTTCGCTCATCATCCGTCCGCAATCGATGGCGAGCACGATGTGATTGTCGCGTTCCACCTCAAACTGTTTGGCGAGCAGGCCGGTATGCCGGGCCGATTGTTTCCAGTCGATGGCGCGCCGGTCGAATCCGGGCATGAAATGCACCAGTGATTCGAACTCGCTGCCTTCCCCCAGCCGCGCATGCAGTTGCTGGCCGATCTGCGCATCGCGGGCAAAGAGCCGGGCGGCGTCCTCCTGCACCGCGCGGATGGACGGCACGATATCGACGGCCTGGTCGGCGGCGAGTGACCGCTGCACCCGCGCCAGACCCAACGGCCCCTGCCACTGCACCCATGCCCGTTCGATGACGGCCCGTCCGCGCCGCAACGCCTTGGTCGTCAGCGTCGTGCCTATGCCGCCATCCTCGCCGGCGGTCAGTGCCGCCTCCACCCGCCCGCTGCGCGCCAGCCGGCTGTCGACGGACAGCGCGATCCGCGCCTGACGCGGGCGTCCGCGACCGCCCGTCGCCACCGCCACGCGCATCAGCACATCTTCACCGACGCCGACGGCCCGGGGGGCATCGATGCTGAGCCGGGCGGCCGAGACCGGCGGCGCGAGCGTCAGGTCAAAGGCAAAGGCTGCAAGGCAAAGCCCGATCCACAGCGCCGCGACCAACCACCAGCCGGGACTGAGCAGCGCAATGGCGAGCGCCGCCGGGGCACCGGCGCCGAGCAGCAGGATCAGGCGCAGCGTTGGCGCCATCAGCGCGGAGCGGGGGTTGCGGCGATGATGTCGGCGACAATCGTGTCCACCTGCCGCCCGTCAATTTCGGCAGAGGCGGACAGGATCAGACGGTGCCGCAGCGCATCCGCCGCCACCGCCTGGACATCGTCGGGCACGACATAGGCGCGTCCGGCCAGCGCCGCGGCGGCAGCGGCCGCACGCGCTATCCACGCCGCCGCACGCGGGCTGGCGCCGCAGGCGAGATCGGGGGATTCGCGGGTCGTACGGACCAGTTGAACGATATAATCGACTAGTTCCTGTGCCATCGTCACGGTCGCGACGCTGGCCATCGCTTCGGTCAGTTGCGCCGCATCGGTCACCGCGGCCACGCCAAAGCGTTCGGCACTGATCGCGTCGAACATGCTGCCATGCCCGGCGACGATGCGCCGTTCCGCGTCCGCGTCGGGGTAGGGCACCGACAATTTGAACAGGAAACGGTCCAGCTGGGCTTCGGGCAGTGGATAGACGCCCTGGCTTTCGATCGGGTTCTGCGTCGCGATGACGGTAAAGCGCGGCGACAATGTGTGGGTTTCGCCGTCGAGCGTCACCCGCCGTTCCTGCATCGCCTGCAACAGCGCGGCCTGTGTCTTGGGCGGCGTCCGGTTAATCTCGTCCGCCAGCAACAGCTCGGTGAAAATCGGCCCACGCGTCAGCGTGAATGTCGACGTCTGAAAATTGAACAGGTTGGAACCCAATATGTCGCCGGGCATCAGGTCCGGCGTAAACTGGATCCGCCCGAATTCGAGGCCGATGGCGCGGGCAAACGCCTG
>CAZAWL010000003.1:0-24922 GCA_964488705.1 uncultured Sphingopyxis sp. | reverse complement strand
GCAACAGCGCAGGCTATGACGGCGTCCATATTGGCGGCCCCAACAGGTGCAGCGCGCGGCGCGCGCGCTGGCGCAGTATGGCGGTGCACAACGGGCGGGAGGCCGCGCGCGCGGCCCGGCTCGGCGTCGATGCCATGTTCGTGTCGCCAGTCTGGCCGACAGCCTCGCACCCCGGATCGACCGGCATCGGCCTGCGCGGATTACGCCGCACGGCAGCCAAGGCACGGTGTGCAGTCATCGCACTGGGTGGCGTCAGCCAGAGCAACGCGCATCTGACACGCCGACACGGCGCCCATGGCTGGGCCGCGATCAGCGCGTGGCTGACCCGGCCAACCCGATAAATCAGCAATTAAAAGCGGAACTGGGTCCCGACATACACGGCCTGGCTGTCCTGCCGCTGATCGGTGAGCGGAGCCAAACGGTCATTTTCGCGCTGCAGCCGCACGCCGGCGGTCACGTCGACATTGCGCGACAGGCGATAACTGCCCGTCAGGTCAACCGAATAGGCACGGTCAGGGTCGAGAACCCGCTCTGCCGTGCCGGGCAAAGTCCGCGAATCGATGCGCATGTCGGCACCAAAGCGCGACGGACGCCGCGCCGTGCCATCGCTCGGCCGACGCGCCTGCGGCAACGCCGCGATATCGACCTGTGGGCCACCGGTTACCGTCGCGGCGAAGGCCGTATAGCCAACCGCCGAGCCGAGACGATAGCTGACCGGCGTAATCGCCACCGGCTGTACCGGACGCAGGGCATTTTCAGCGCCACCCGCCGGTGTCGCGCCGGACGCCCGCGCACGTACGACGAGCGTAACTGCGCGGTTTTCGGTGCGTGGCAGGGCAGGCGTAAAGCGGAAATTGCGACGCGCCTCATCAGACAGGCGGGCATAGCGTTGCAGCAACACCGGGTCGCCGGAGGCGGGCGTGAACCGCCCGACCAGCGCCGACAACGATGCCGCCCGCGCCTGCGCCGATGTCGCCATGGCATGAACCGCAGGCGCAGCCACCAGCCCGATGACGGCAACAGCCGTCAAAGTGGTGGCAACAAAGGCGCGGTCAGACAACATTAGCGCGAACGACTCCAGATAGTCTGCATGCTGAATAGCACCAAAAATGGGGCCGTGGCCAGTGGCCGCGAGTCGCTTTATCCGCAACTGTTGCAACAAGCCCACAATCCCCGGTGCCGCCGCCCCCTTGCCCCACCCGATAGGTGCGGTTAGAAGCCCGAAACACGGGCCTGTGCGGTGCCGATTTTCGGGTTGCGGGCGTGGCAATACGGAATGGCGGGCAACGGCCACAAAACGCCGCAAAAGGGACGCCAACGGTTTCGCCGTAGACGCGTCAGCAATGAAAGACTGTGCATTCCATGACCCACGCAATTTCTTGCCGCATCCGACCGATGGCCGCAGCCTGCATGGCCTCGGCGCTGATCCTGGCCGGTTGTGCCGGCGGCAATGACCGTCCGCGGGCCGACCTCGCGGCCAGCCAGGTTACGACGATCGGCGTCAACGCCTATCTGTGGCGGGCATCGCTCGACGCGTTGTCCTTTGCACCGTTGCTGCAGGCGGATGCGACCGGCGGCGTCATCATCACCGACTGGTACGCCAACCCCAACAATCCGGGTGAGCGGGTGAAATTGACGGTTGCCATTCTCGACCGTGACCTGCGTGCAGACGCCCTGCGCGTTTCCGGTGCGCGACAGGTGGCGCAAAATGGCGCCTGGGTCGACGCACCCATCCAGGCGGCGACCGTGCAACGGGTGGAGGAAATCATCCTGACCCGCGCCCGCGACTTGCGCCGCAGCGCTATCGACGAGAATTGAACGCCCGGCCGACTGGCCAGGCATGGAGGGACGCCGCATCATGCGTTCGTTCCGATCAGGGACATGACCGATGAGTGAGACGCGGTTCAACCCGCTGGCTGCCGATCGTCGCTGGCAGGCGACGTGGGAAGACAAACAGAGCTTTCGCGCCGACCGCCATCCTGATCGGCCGGGCGCATTCCTGCTTGAAATGTTCCCTTATCCCTCGGGCCGCATCCATATGGGCCACGTCCGCAACTATACGATGGGCGACGTTCTGGCGCGGTACAAGGCGATGACGGGCCACGCCGTCCTGCATCCGATGGGTTGGGACAGTTTCGGCATGCCGGCGGAAAATGCCGCGATGGAGAAAAAGGTCCATCCCGGCGAATGGACGCGCGCCAACATTGCCGCGATGAAGGCGCAGTTGAAACGGCTTGGGCTAGCCATCGACTGGTCGCGCGAATTGTCGACCTGCGAGCCCGAATATTACGGCCATGAACAGGCGCTGTTCCTCGACATGCTGAAGGCGGGTCTGGTCTATCGCAAAGAGAGCGAGGTCAATTGGGATCCGGTCGATATGACCGTGCTCGCCAACGAACAGGTCATCGACGGACGCGGATGGCGTTCGGGCGCGCTCGTCGAACGCAAAAAACTGAACCAGTGGTTCCTCAAGATCACCGACTTTGCCGAAGACCTGCTGGGCGGCCTGCAGGGGCTCGACCAATGGCCGGACAAAGTGCGGCTGATGCAGGAAAACTGGATCGGCAAGTCGCAGGGGTTGCGCTGCACATTCCGCCTGGTCGGTGAACCAGAAGGCATCGACGTGTTTACGACGCGGCCCGACACATTGTTCGGCGCAAGCTTTGTCGCCATCGCCGCAGATCACCCGCTGGCGCAAAGCCTCGCCGAAAATGCGCCCGACCTGCAACACTTCATTGCTGATTGCAAAAAAGGCGGGACCACGGCGGCGGAACTCGAAACCGCAGAGAAAATGGGGTTCAACACCGGCATTTCGGTCGAACATCCACTCGATGCGAGCTGGCACTTGCCGGTCTATGTCGCCAATTTCGTGTTGATGGATTACGGCACCGGCGCGATATTCGGTTGCCCGGCGCATGATCAGCGCGACCTCGACTTTGCCCGCAAATACGGCCTTCCGGTGACCCGTGTGGTGGCCGACGGTGACGATGACGACCCCCATTTCGAAGGCGACACGGCTTATACCGGCCCCGGCAGGATCGTGAATTCGCACCTGTTGAATGGCCTGTCGGTCGACGAGGCCAAAGCCAGCGTCATCGCCAAGGCTGAACATGACGGCTGGGGCGAAGCGCAGACGCAATATCGCCTGCGCGACTGGGGCGTCAGCCGCCAGCGTTATTGGGGCACGCCCATTCCCGTCATCCATTGCGCATTTTGCGGCGTATTGCCGGTGCCGCGCAGCCAGTTGCCGGTGACGCTGCCCGACGACGTCAGTTTCGATATCCCCGGCAATCCGCTCGACCGGCACCCGAGCTGGAAGCATGTCGCCTGCCCCAATTGCCGGGAACCCGCCGTGCGGGAAACCGACACGCTCGACACGTTCGCCGATTCCAGCTGGTATTTCATCCGCTTTGCATCGCAGCCCGCCGATGCCCCCTTTGACCGGGTGGAGGCGGAACGCTGGTTGCCGGTTGGCCAATATATTGGCGGCATCGAACATGCGATTCTGCACCTGCTGTACGCGCGCTTCTGGACCCGCGCGCTCGAGCGGATGGGGAAAATCGGCATAAAGGAACCGTTCGCGGCGCTGTTCACGCAGGGGATGGTGACGCACGAGACTTATCGATTGGCCAGCGCCAACGAACCGCCATCGATGGATGACGAAGGCGCGTTCGAGCGCGACAACGAGCCGGCGGTGCGATGGTTGTCACCCGACGAGATCGAAAGGCGAGCCGATGGCGTCGTCGAAAAGGCGACTGGCCGCCCCGTCGAGGTCGGGCGCATCGTCAAGATGTCGAAATCCAAGAAGAACGCGGTCGACCCCGACCCGATGTTCGACCAATATGGTGCGGACGCAGTGCGCTGGTTCATGCTGTCCGACAGCCCGCCGGAACGCGATTTCGAATGGTCGGAAAGCGGCATCGAAGGGTGCTGGCGATTCGTCCAGCGCGTCTGGCGCATCGCCCAGTTGCCCAAAGGGCAGGCCCCCGGCCTGCGCGACAATGCGCTCGACCGGCTGACCCACCGCACCATCGCCGGCATCAGCGCCGATATCGACGCTCTCGCGTTCAACAAGGCGGTGGCCAAGATTTACGCCCTCGCCAACGCGCTCGAAAAGGCCTCTGCGTCGGCCAGCCGGGACGAGGCGGTGACTGCCATGGTCCAGATGATCGCGCCCATGATGCCCCACCTGGCGGAGGAAATTTGGGCGGCATGGGGCAATGACAGCCTGATTGCCGATGCGCTGTGGCCGGTGGCCGACCCGGCAATGCTGGTCGATGACGAGGTGACCATTGCCGTGCAGGTGCTGGGCAAGCTGCGCGACACTTTGACCGTCGCCAAAGGCACTGACAAGGCCACACTCGAATCGCTGGCCTTAGCTAGCGACAAGGTGCAGCGGCAGATTGACGGTGCGACACCGAAAAGAGTGATTGTCGTGCCCGACCGGTTGGTCAATATTGTCATCTGATGCGACCGATATTCGCCTCGATCCTGATCCCGCTCATGCTCGGCGGCTGCGCGCTGCAACCGCTCTATGCCGGCGGTGCTGGCGGGCCGGTGGTATCCACATTGTCGGCAGTGCATGTCGCGCCGATTTCGGGCGAGGCAGGCTGGCTGGTGCGCGGTGCGCTGCGTGACCGCCTGGCCGTCAGCGCCGATGACGTGGCGGCGCGTTACCGGCTCGACGTTAGGCTCGACGACGACATTTCGGGCTTTGGCGTTCGGTCGGACGACAGCGTGACGCGCGAACGCCGGACGTTGCGGGCGCGCTGGCAACTGGTCGACACCGCCGACGGCACGACACTGGTGGACGACACGGCGGGGTCTGATGCGGGGATTGATGTTGTCGGCAGCGAATATGCCACCATCGCTGCGGAACGAACCGCGTTAGAGCGGCTGTCGCAGGATGTGGCTGAACAAATTGTCGTGAGAATCGCGCAATTTGCCCGCAACCAGTCCGCCGGGGATGGCGCCCGCTGAACCATGCTGGTCAAGGCCCACCTAGCGGCGCAGCATCTGCAAAAAATCGACCCTGCGGTGCGGCTCTATCTGTTCGGCGGGCCTGACGACGCCGGCGCGCGGGCGCTGCGCGACCAATTGGTCGCTACCATCGGTGCCGATGCCGAGCGTGTGGACATCAGCCCGCAACAATTGCGCGATGTGCCCAGCATTTTGGCTGACGAGGCCGCGTCGATCAGCCTGTTCGGTGGCCAGCGATGGGTATCGGTCAGCATTGCGGGCGGTGGCGGCGACGAAATGGTCGCGGCGACCGAGAATTTGCTGGCGATTTCCGCTGGCGGCGCCCCGGTGATTGCCACCGTTGGCGGCCTGACCGATCGGTCACGCCTGGCGCGGCTGGTCGACAAGACCCCGTCGGCCATCGCCGTCATCTGCTATCCGCCCGATGCGCGCGACCTGCCGCGAATCATCACCGACCTTGCCGCCACGCACAATCTGTCGCTCGAGCCCGGGCTGGCCCGGACGATTGCCGACGCCGTGGGCAGCGACCGGGGCATATTGGCGCAGGAGGTCGCAAAGCTCGCGCTCTATTGCGATGCGGCGCCGGACAACCCCGTACGCGCGACGATTGCCGATTGGCAGGCGATTGGCGCCGACACGGACAATACCGAGCTGGGTCCTGTCATCGACGCCAGCTTTGGCGGCAAACCCGCCAAATTGCCCGCCGTCCTGGCCGAGCTGGATGCCGCCGACGCCATCGACATACGTCTCGTCCGTGCGCTGATGATGCGGGCACAGCTGCTCGCACGGCTCCGCGTCGGGGTCGATCAAGGTCAACGTCCCGCCGCGGTGGTAGAGGCGCAGGGCCGGGCCATTTTCTGGAAGGACAAGGGTTCGGTGACCGACCAGCTCGGGCGCTGGGACGGGCCGCGTCTGGCACGTGCGATCGGCCGTTTGCACAGTCTGGAGCGGGAACTGAAGGCACCGCACAGCCCGGGTAGCCTGTTGGTCAAATCGGTGCTGCTCAACTTTGCACGCAGCGCCGCTCAATCGCGTTGAACCGCTATTCGTAGCTGACGGAAACGGGGATTCGCCCGCGAAAATCCCCATCGACGGCGCCATGGAGCTCCAACTGTCCACCAAAGGGAATGTCGAGCCGCCCGTCGGGGCCGATGCGGACCAGTGGCGGCTGGCCGGTGCTGATCTGTGTCAGGCGGACCGAACCGCCCGCTGCCGACGACAGCGTCGCCAGTTCGGGCAATTCGATGCGCACCATGCGCCGCGGCGTTCCCGTGACCAGGATGCGCCCGGAAAAGGCCAATCCCGCTGCGGCGCGCACATCCCCGCTGGTGACGACACTGCCGCCGCCGGGGTCGACGCGCACCGTGCCGCCACTTTGCCCGGCGACGAGCCGCGCAAAATCGAGCGTCGCGGTTACCTCGATATGCAGCGGGCGTTCCTCACCCTCGCCATGACTGTCCGCGTCCACCGTGGCGGACGGGGCCTGACACAACAGGCATTGCGCCGACGACGGCACAGGGTACAGCGTCGCCATCGCCATCAGGCTGGCCAGAGTTGCCGCGAATGTACGCGAAAATCGCATAGTCGCCTTATAGCATTGTGATGGTAAAGGAGAGGTTGTGAAAACGCTCCCCCCTATCGACCATAACGATGGCCCCGGCATGACCGCCGCCATCACCGCTATTGCCACGGCCCGGCCCGACCATGACATCCACAGCGCGTTTCAGCACTGGGCGGCGGCGCGCATTGCCAGCGACCGCGACCGGCGCTTGTTCGCCCGCATGGCAGACCGGTCGGGGATCGCGCATCGCTGGTCGGTGCTGCCGCCCGCGCCCGATGGCGGGTCACCGGTCGCCAAAGGGGGGTTTTATGACGGCCAGACGCTGCCGCCGACATCGGCGCGTATGCACGCCTATGCCCGCTATGCCCCGGCGCTGGCGTTACGCGCCATAGCCGCGCTCGATTTTGACCCGGCCAGCGTCACGCACATTGTCGTCGCCAGCTGCACCGGGTTCGTCGCGCCGGGAATCGACCAGATCATCGCGCGGTCACTCGGCCTCAACCCCAGTGTCGAACGCTGCCTGATCGGCTTTATGGGCTGCTATGCCGGCGTCACTGCACTGCGCACCGCCCGGCATATCGTGCGGTCGGACCCGTCAGCGACGGTGCTGGTGGTCAGCGTCGAATTGTCGAGCCTGCACCTCGACGACCGGCATGACCTCGAAGGGTTGCTCGCCATGCTGCAGTTCAGCGACGGCGCGGCCGCCGCGTTGGTCTGTGCCGCGCCCGGCCAGGTTGCCATCGGCGCAGGCACCAGCCTCGCCTTGCCCGACAGCGCGGACTTGATCCGCTGGGACATCGGCGATCAGGGCTTTTCCATGCACCTGTCCGGGGCTGTGCCGGGCCAGATCGAAACGGCACTGCGCGACCCCGCCAACCGCCGCGCATTACTCGGCGACGGCGCGCCTGTCGCATTGGCGGTCCACGCGGGTGGTCGGTCGATCCTCGACGCCGTCGAACGCGGACTGACCCTGCCGCCGGACGCGCTCGCTGCCAGCCGCGGCGTTTTGCACGATGCTGGCAATATGTCGTCCGCGACCGTTCTGTTCGTCATCGAACGGCTGATCCGTCAGGGTGTCAGCGGGCCAGGGCTGGCCCTCGCCTTTGGGCCGGGCCTCGCCGCCGAAGCCGTTGCGCTCGACTTTACGCCATGAACCCCTTCACGCCGCTCTCCCGCCGGGTACTTCGCGAGGAGGAAATGGATGCCGCCGACCTGCCCGACGCGGATTATGCGCGGGTATTGGGGCATCTGGCGCGCATCAATCGGCTGACGCTGGCACAGCGGCCGACCCTCGCCTTTATCGACCGTTGCCTGGCGCGCCACGGCGCGGATGGGCCGCCGCTGCGGATTCTCGATGTCGGGTTTGGCGCTGGCGACATGGTGCGGGCGATCGCCCGGCGGGCGGCCAAAAGGCGGCGGGCGGTTGCGCTGACCGGGGTCGATATCAACCCGCGCAGTGCCGCCATCGCAGCCGCCGCGACGCCTCCGGAACTGGCCGTCAGCTGGGTGACAGGCGACTATCGCGACCTGGCGGCGGCGGGTTGGGATATCATCCTGTCCAGCCTGGTTGCCCACCATATGAGCGATGGCGAGCGTATCGCATTTCTGCGGTTCATGGAAAAGGAAGCGCGCGTCGGATGGTTGGTCAACGACCTCCACCGTCGGCGCTTACCCTTTGTCGGCTATCCCGCATTGGCGGTACTGGCCCGGGTGCACCCCATCGTGCGGCGCGATGGTCAGCTTTCGATAGCCCGCAGTTTTCGCCGCGATGACTGGCGGGCCGATTTGGCGGCGGCGGGCATAAACGGAGCGCGCGTACGCCGCTGGTTTCCCTGGCGGCTGGTCGTGGAACGCGACAAATGACGTCGCCAGCCGACCGGCCGATCATTGTCGGCGCCGGGCCAGCAGGCTGCGCGGCGGCGATAACGCTGGCCAATGACGGCACCCGTGCCACGATGCTCGAGGCGAGCCGGGAGACGGGTGATGCGATCTGCGGCGGCTTCCTGTCCTGGCAAGCGCTGGAACGCGCACGGCAGCTCGGCATCGACCCGGCCAGCCTGGGCGGCCATAAAGTCACTCAGGTGCGGTTATTCGCGGGCGAACGACGGGCGGCAGCACGATTGCCGCAGCCCGGCCTCGGCCTGTCGCGGCACCGGCTCGACAGCGACCTGATGGCGCATGCCATCCGGGTCGGGGTTGGCGTGGAGCGCGGCGTCCGGGTGCGCGGCGTCGACGCCGCCACCGCCACCACCCGCGACGGAGCCACGCTCACGGGCGGCGCCGTCATGCTCGCCACGGGCAAATATGCCATGCGTGGGCAGGATCGTGTGCCGCCGCAGCCGGCAGCCAGCGACCCGGTCGTCGGATTACGGCTGCGCCTGCCGCCGCGGCCCGAATTGCAGCGGCTGGTCAACGATGCTGTCGAGCTGTTCCTATTTGATGGCGGATATGCAGGACTGGTGCTGCAAGAGGATGGCAGCGCCAATCTGTGCCTCGCCGTGCACAAGAGCCAATTGATCCGTTGCGGCGGCAGCCCGGCGGGGTTGATCGCCGAATGGGCAAGGCATTGCGGGCCATTGGGCGACCGCATCGGCACCCTGCCCGCCGAGCCCGCGGTCGATGCGATTGCCGCCATTCCCTATGGCTGGATGGCACAGTCGAGCGAAGACGGGATCTGGCGTGTGGGCGACCAGGCGGCCTGCATCCCGTCGTTGGCGGGTGAAGGGATGGGCATTGCCCTCGCCAGCGGTCAATCGGCGGCGCGGGCGCTGGTCGCGGGCGACGGCGCGGCGATGTGGCAACGGCAAATGGCGCGGCGGTTGCGCCGGCCGATGTTGGTCGCGCGCGGCGTCTGGCATGTAACCGAACAACCCGATCGCGCCGAATATGCGTTGCGGCTGGCGTCGCGCATGCCTTTTACCATTGCCGCGATTGCGCGGCTGACACGCGTGCCGACTTGAAATCGGCCGACAGGAGTGGAATCTTTATCTCATGAAAAAAGTGGAACTGACCGAATCCGAATGGCGCGACCGGCTCACCCCTGAACAATTTCAGGTGCTGCGCCAACATGGTACCGAACGGGCCTTTGCTGGGCATTTCAACGTGCACAAGGGCGACGGTGTCTATGCCTGTGCCGGCTGCGGTGCGCCATTGTTCGACAGCGTGACCAAATATGACAGCGGGTCCGGCTGGCCCAGCTTTTTCGCGCCGATCAATGACCAGGCGGTAACCATCCACCGCGATACCAGTCATGGCATGGTCCGCGACGAAGTGCGCTGCGCCGCCTGTGACGGCCATCTGGGGCATGTTTTCCCCGACGGACCGCCGGTGACCGGCGACCGATTCTGTATGAACAGCGTTGCCTTGACCTTTAACGATCGGTCCGACGCCGATTGAATGTCGGCCTGCGGCTGCGAAAATTGCTTGTCGGGGCGCTGCCATCGCCATAATCAGGCAGCCGCATGGCACGATCCCCCCATCGATCTGCGCGATCCCGCATCGCTGAACCGGAACCCAGCCGCTGGCGGCGCATATTGCGCCGCGTCGTCAAATATGGGCTGATCGCGTCACTGCTGGCCATGATCGGCGTTACCGTCGCCGTTGGCATGGCGGTCAGCAATCTGCCCAGTTTTGAGGAATTGCGCCGGACCAGCAACGCCCAGACCATAAGGGTGCGCGACGTCAATGGGGCGCTGATCGTGTCGATCGGCCCCAATTACGGGCGCTGGATCAGCCTCAACGAAACACCGCAGGTCATGCGTGACGCCATGGTGGCGGTCGAGGACCGCCGATTCCGCTATCATTTCGGCATTGACCCGGTCGGTCTGGCCCGGTCCGTCACCGTCGCATTCGAGCGGCGCGGAACCGGGCGGCGCTGGCAGGGTGCGTCGACGATCACCCAGCAGCTGGCGCGCAATATATTTCTGTCAAACAGCTACAGCGTTTCGCGCAAGGCACGCGAAGCCATTTTGGCGATGGCGCTCGAATGGCAGTTTTCCAAGGATCAGATCCTCGAACTCTATCTCAACAAAGTCTATTTCGGTGGCGGCAGCCACGGGATAGATTCGGCTGCGCGGCGTTTTTTCGGCCATGGCGCCGATCAACTGACACTGCCCGAAGCGGCAGTCATTGCCGGGTTGGTCAAGGCACCTTCGCAATATTCCCCCACCGCCGATGCGCAGGCGGCGCTCGACCGTGCCAATGTCGTCCTTGACGTCATGCTCGATGCCGGAGTCATCACCCCGCAGCAGCGCCGCAATGCCCGGCCGGCGCAGGTCCGCCTGGCTATCGAGCCGAACCAGAATAGTGCGCGCTATTTCACCGACTGGGTCCTGCCGCAGCTCGACAGCCTGATCGACGAGCCGGACGAGGCGCTCGACGTGTGGACGACGCTCGACCTTGATCTGCAACGTGCCGCGACAGCGTCGATTCAGGCCAATACGCCGCGCGGTGCGCAGGGCGCATTGCTGTCGGTCGATCGTGACGGGGCGGTCAGGGCGATGGTCGGTGGACGCGATTATGTGACATCGAACTACAACCGGGCGACCACGGCGGAACGCCAGCCCGGGTCGGCGTGGAAATTGTTCGTCTATATGGCAGCGCTCGAATCCGGGTTTCGGGTCGACAGCCCCGTTACCGACGAGCCGGTGACGATCAACGGCTGGAGCCCGCGCAACAGCAACGGGCGCTTTGCCGGCGCCATGGATATCCGCACGGCTTTTGCCTATTCGGTCAATACTGTCGCCGCCCAGCTGGGTGACAGTGTCGGCACGTCGACCATAGCCAATATGGCGCGCCGATTCGGCATCATTTCGCCGCTCAATACCCACCCGTCGATGGTGCTGGGGACGGCCGAGGTCCGGTTGATCGACATGACCGCTGCGTTCGCATCGGTCGCGGCAGAGGGGCATCTGGTCCGACCCTATGGCATTACCCGCATCTCTACGGCGGAGGGTCGGCGCCTCTATGTGCGCGAAGCGCCACCCGATTCGGTACTGGTCGACCCGTGGGTGGCGGCTGGAATGACCGACCTGTTGCAGACCGCGGTCAACACCGGAACCGGCCGTGCCGCCCAGATCGGACGGCCGGTCGCGGGCAAGACTGGCACGACCACCAGTAACAAGGATGGCTGGTTTCTGGGCTTTTCGAGCGGCATCACCACGGGGGTCTGGATGGGCCGCGATGACGCCCGGCCAGTCGCGGGGTTGCAGGGCGGTACCGCCCCGGCCCGTGCCTTTGCCGATTTTATGCGCGTCGCGGTTGCCAACCGTCCGATCGAGGCATTCCGCACGGAGGCGGAATTGCCGCAATGGCAATTGGAAGGCGAGGATGACGCCTATTTCGGAGACCCCGTCGAGGGTGGCTTTGATGCCGACGGCAAACCCATCGGTGACCCCGCGGCCGTCGACGACGGCGCTGCCGATCAGGAACCGTGGGAACGCGACAATGGCGGCAAGCCACAGGGGCCGAGCGAACTGAATCGCGAGTGGATCGACAATGTCACCGGGACGCGCGGCAACAATGAATCGCCGCGCCGACCGCCGCCGAGCGCCCCGCCACCGCGCTGATCAATCAAAGCGCCAGCGATGCAACGCCGCGCCGTTGGCCCGCAGCCAGTGCCGCGACTGCATCGCGACTGGCCCGACCAGAGCATCCACGAGTCGATGAAAGTCCGGGCCATGGTCCATGTGCGCCAGATGCGCCACTTCGTGGGCGACCAGCGCCGTCTGCACGAACCGGGGTGCCATGATGATCCGCCAACTATAGCGGATGTGACCGCCGCTGGCACAGCTGCCCCAACGGCGACGCGGGTCACCCACCGCAACGCCGGTGCATTGCAAGCCCGCCTCGGCCGCCATGGCGTGCGTGACATCGGTAAATTGTGTCAACGCCAGGCTGCGCAGCCAGCGGCCGACGCGCCGGCCCACACCTGCTTCGGGCCCGCCCAGGATCAGGCGGGGTTGTCCGTCATCGATCAGGCGTGGCGCACGCGGACGATCGGCGGCCCAGTCGAGCAACAATTGCCCCTCGCCCCACGGCAGGCAAGTGCCCGCCTCGACCCGGATAAGCGGCGGTGCTTTCGCCAGCTGGGCAGCGACCCACTGCTGCTGGTCCTGCGCCCATTGCCGCGCGCTCTTGAGCGACGCACGCGGCGGCAAAATCAGACGGAGCGTTTGGCGCACCGGATCATAGCTGAGCCGCATCGAACGGGCACGGGCGTTGCGCCGAACCTCGACCGGGATGTCGGACCCATTGATTGCGACCGCAAAGTCAGACGATGCGGTCGACAAGATGCTGTTCGAGCGGCCCTGCCGCAACTTCGCTGATGGTCCATCCGCGCACCGACTGTCCCGCATCATGTACGCTTTCGCGGTCACCCGTTAGCAAATAGTGCCAATCGGGCAGCGGCTGGTCCGCCGCGCGCAGCCGATAGGCACAGGTGGTCGGCAGCCATGGCAGATCACCCAGTCGGGCCGCCGTCAATTGCAGGCAATCCGGCACAAATTTGCGCCGTTCACGATAATTGCTGCACCGGCCGCTGTGCCGGTCAAGCAGGCGGCAGGCGACATTGGTCGGGTAGACGCGGACCTCGTCCGCATCCTCCACTTCGAGTTTGTTGAGGCAGCATTTGCCGCAACCGTCGCATAATTGTTCCCATTCGGTGCGGTTCAGGCTGGCGAGCGGCCTTTCCCAAAAGGGCGGTTTGTCGGTTTCGCGCGACATTGGCGGATCAACGGACCCAGCGGGCCAGCTCTGCCGCGACGGCGTCGGGCGCGCCTTCGTTGACATTCTCTGTCGCTATGTCGTCGACGGGGATGAGCGCCACCGGTTCACCCTGCGGGCCCATGAGGTAGGCCAGCTGCGTGTGAGAGACGAGATAGGCGTCGTCGGCGCTGCCCGGCTGACGACTATATCTGACGAGGAACCTGTTGGCGACGTCGGCAATTTGCGCCTCGCTGCCGGTCAGGCCGATCAGCCGGGGGTGAAATTGGCCGACAAAGCGTTTGAGGACGGCCGGCGTATCGCGCGCCGGATCGACCGTGATGAAAATAGGCTGCACACGCGCGGCGCGGGCCGGATCCTGCGCTTCGAACTGCTTAAGCCCGAGCATCAGCCAATTGAGGTCGACCGGGCAGACATCTGGACAAAAACTATAGCCGAAATAGACCAGCCGGTAACGACCGTTGAGCTGTGCATCAGCAAAGGATTGGCCGTCCTGATCGGTCAGGTTGATTGGCCCGCCGACCTGCGCCCCGGCGAGCGGGGGCGGGTCCGCAGCGCTGCCGCAGGCTGTGAGCGACAGCAGGCTTGCACTCGCCACGGCGATGGCGGTAAAAAGCGACCCGTTCATCATCGCGTCACCCTTGTCGCGACATGCTGGTTAAATCAACCGCTGTTCTTTTGGTTTCATCCGGAAAGCCCGCCCGTGCCCGCATATGCGTCCAACCTCGTCCGTAACCGTTTCTTCCGTTTGGTCGGGATTGCGCTCACGCTGTCGCTGGCGGTGCTCGCCATGCCCGGCGCCGCGCAGATCGGGTCGCCCGGTTACCGCTTTCTTGAAGCTGTGAGGGACCGGGACGGCGACGCCGCGATGGAATTGCTGAACCAGTCCAACACGCTGGTCAACACGCGCGAGGTCACGACCGGGCAAACCGCTTTGCTGGTGGTGGTGGAGCGCCGCGACCTCGTATGGATGCGCTTCCTCCTCCAACGCGGCGCGGATGCCAACATCGCCGACCGCAACGGGCTGACCCCGCTTATCCGGGCCACGCAATTGGGGCTGGTCGATGGCGCAGAGGTTTTGATTCGCGGTGGTGCGCGCGTCAATGATGGCGGCACCAGCGGCGAAACCCCGCTGCATCTGGCGGTTCAGCGACGCGATGCGGCGATGGTGCGCCTGTTGATCGCGTCGGGCGCCAATGCCGATCAGACCGACAATATCACCGGCCTCAGCCCGCGCGACCTTGCGGTTCGTGACGGGCGCGCCGCGGCCATTCTGGCGTTGCTCGACGCGCGTCCGGCGGCGAGCACGACGCCGCCTGTTGCCGGCCCGAACTGACCGTCAAAATCCCGCATCATGGCCGTTGGCGTTAAGCGCCAGCTCCGGATCGCCGAGTTGCATCAGCCGCAAAGCCGCCAGCCGACCGAGCCGGAGCAATTCGCTGCGCCGGCGGGCTGCGGCCATCGGATGTTCGGCGGCATCGCGGATCAGCTGTGCGTCATAACGGTCGGCGACCATCAACCCGCACCGGTCCGGCTGATAAGCGGGCATGTCGAGCGGGGCGGCGTCGAGGTCGGGCGACAATGCCCAGAAAAAACGGTCGCACCAGTCGAGATAGTCGGGCCATTTCTGATCGCCCAGCAAATCGGCGCGCGCCACCTTTACCTCGACAATGGCGATCTGCCCTTTGGGCGTGATCGCGACGAGGTCGGCTCGCCGTCCATTGGGTAAGGGCACTTCGGTCAGCAGAACGGCCCGCTGCCTGTGCCACCAGCGGGTCACCCCGCGCGCGACATCAATCGCGGTATGACGGGAATCCGGCATCGGTGGGGCATCGGGCATCGGGTCACACTATCCGCCATGCAGAACAAAGCAAGACCTGCGACAGCTTTCGCCGCCGCAGGTCCCACATTGCGACCCGATAAAGGGTTTAGGTTAGTGGCAGCGACGGCGGCCTCAACGGTAAAAGACGTGGTTGCCCAGGCGGCCCAGTCGCTGGCGATTCCAGCCCGGGTTGATCCGTGACGCATGAAAGAACATGGCATTCGAAACCGAGCTCTCCCACTGTTCGGTCATCGCCACGCGGGCAACGCCAACGGCGGTACGCCATTGTTCCGAATCGCGCGGGGTCGGCAAATTGCCCCCACGAACGAACGAAAATTGACGTGGCTGGGTCAACACGCCGCAAACCGAATCGGCAAACCGGCCCGACTGCGCACGATTGAGGATCACCTCCGCCACGGCCAATTGCCCTTCCAGTGGTTCGGAGCGCGATTCGAAATAAATGCCGATGGCGAGGCAGCGATGCTCGGCATCGACGGCACCGCTGGCCGCGTAATCACGCACCATAGCGGCAAGGCTGGTCGCGTCGGACCGCTGATCCGTGGCGGCTTCGACACTATCGGCCTGTCCCTCGGCGGTTTGCAGACCGTTGTCAGCGGATGGGATTGGTTGGACGACCGGGGTCGATTCAAAAACGACATCACCCGGGTTATTTTGCGCCAGACCTGGAACGGTCAACGCGATGGCCATAGCGGCGGTTGCTGTAACGGCGACCGTGCTGGCAGCCTTTAGAATTCGACTCATTAAAACTACAAAATGTGCAGGTTGGCGCCCGAAACTGCTGACCCGAAAACGCCGGTCAGAAGCGGCCCCGCCCCGTCTGCGTGTTTTTCCGGTGCTCCGCACGGAGCATGACCAACACCCCCGTCAACGGAGATATCGGTCGCCAGACAACCTTCGCACTTCTAGAGCGGTCGCCTTTGTTGCAGTGCAGCGTAAAAGGCAAGGTCAAATGGTTAACGCGGCGATGAACCGTTCCACGTTTGCGACATCCAGTTCAACCACCCACAGATCCGGGTCTGAGCGAACCCGCTTTTCCAGCATCTCCTGGCGATGCAGCGGGTCCGGATGGACCGGACCGGCCGACCGCCAGCCATCGCGGCCCTGCGCATCGCTGGCGCGTTCGAGCAGCATGCCCGATTGGCCGCGATCGACACATTCGATCAGAATCGCGCCCGCCCGATCATCGCCGTGACGCAGCACGGCGGCAAATCCCCCCGCCGATTGGACCTGGCGGCACAGGCTTGCCACCAGCATGGCGCTGGTCAGACGTGGTGCCGCCGTCATCGCTGCGCGAGGTAACCGGCCAGCGATGTCAGCGCAATTTTCGAGCGCATGAAGGTGCCTGTGCCGCGCGCCACCTCCTCCCCTTCGGCATCGACCAGCCGCGACTCGGCGACGAGCACGCGCCGACGCCCGCTGACCCAACGGCCGAAAGCGGTCACCTTGCCCGCTCTCAGCGGCCGGGTGAAAAACAGATTGAAGGCTGTGGTGAGCAGAAAGCGGTCGGTCACCAGGCTGTTCGCGGCATAAAAGGCCGCATCATCGAGCATCTTGAAATAGGCGGAGCCGTGCAACGCACCGGCCGCGTGAAAATGATCGGGCAGAACGTCAAATTCGATCCGCGCTTGCCCGACCGTATCAATGGTCAGCGCCGACGGAAATTGCCGGTTGATCGGCGCGGTCAGATAGAGCGATTCGAGGCCCCGGAAATGTGCCAGCTCGCCCGCCGGCACGACATCCTGTTCAGCCGCAGTCATTCGGCAGGCAGCAACGCCAAGCGGTCAGGCCGCGTCACGCGTTTCCTCGCCAACCAGAATGGCATAGACAGCCTCCGCCGACTTGGCACCGCGAAGGCGCGCCACGGCAGATTCGTCCCGAAAGAATCGCGACACCTGCGCCAACGCCTTCAGATGGTCGGCGCCGGCATCGACCGGCGACAGCAGCACAAAGACAAGATCGACCGGCAGTGCGTCGATCGCATCAAAATCGATCGGGCGGGCCAACTGCATGAACAGGCCCCGTACACCGCCGAGGCCGGCAATGCGGGCGTGGGGAATGGCCATGCCGCGGCCGAAAGCGGTCGAGCCTAGCCGTTCGCGTTCAAGCAGGGCCTCTGCCGTTTCGCTGGCATCCAGACCGAGGGTAGAGGCCGCGAGGGCGCCCGCCAGCGGAAAAAAGTTGCGTTTGGAATCAACGACAACCTGTGCCCGCACAGTTGCTGGGTAAATCAGAGTATCGAGGCTGTTCATCAAATCAGTCTTTGGTTTCGTCTGGAAGAGAGGGGCTGACCCGGCGTTGCGCACGGCCATGTGCCCGACAATGGGAGCGGCCCTTAACGCCTGCGGAGGTAAAAGGCCAGCCCAGATGCATTCAGCACCCTGCCGCTACCATGGTCCGCACCCGCATCGCGATCAGCTAGCCCGACCGGGGTTCGACCCACCCGATCATGCCGTCATTGCGGCGGTACACCATATTATGCGCACCCGACGCCGCATTGACGAACAGCAGCGCGCCCGTGTTGCGCAGGTCGAGCATCATCACCGCGTCGGATACGCTGGCAGTCGGAATGTCGACCTTTGTTTCGGCGATGATGGCGGGCGATTCGCCGGCATCCTCTTCCTCTTCCCGGCTTTCGAACACCGTATAGGCCGCGTCATAATTCAGTTGGTCGAGCGTGACCGCATCATGGTCGAAACCACCCTTATCCTTTAGCCGGCGCATATAACGGCGCAGCTGCTTTTCGATCCGCTCTGCTGCCTGTTCGAATGCGACATGGGCGTCCTGCGCGCTGCCATGTCCCTTCAACAAGACGCCCTGCATCACGTGCGCAACAATATCGCAGGTCATCGAATCATGGGGACCGCGGCCAAAGGTGGCGTGGGCGGAAATGGCGCGCGAAAAATATTTGTCGGCGATGCCGTTCATCCGGTCCGCGACATGCGCCTGTAACGCTTCACCCGTTTCCAACTGATGGCCCGATACGCGGATATCCATGATTTTTCTCCTTTTCTCACGGGTAAACAGTGGGGTGTGCCACGATGCATCACCCGAGCGCATCCGACCCGGCATGCGCCGGAACCTCGTCGGCAACGGGGCCGTCATGCCAGAGCGGTTGCGCGATGTGTGCGATGAACGCTGCGTGACGGGCCAGCTCGTCCGGACTGGCGTGGTGGGGCCGCGGTGCCCGATACGGGCGTTCTCGCTGTGCACCACCCCCGGCGGCAAAGGCCAGATCCGGCATGCTGTCGGCCTGTTCGACGGCTGCGCGGCCAAGCTCCAGTCCGATCTGCCGCCCGCCGGTCATTTCGACATAGAGCTGCGCGAGCAATTCTGCGTCGAGCAGCGCGCCATGTTTGATCCGGTGGCTGCGATCGATGCCGTAGCGTGTGCACAGGGCATCGAGGCTGTGCTTGGCACCCGGGTGCAGTCGCCGGGCCAGCGCCACCGTATCGACCATCCGCGCGCGGTCGAGCGCCGGGTGACCGCAACGTTTGAGTTCGGCGTCGACAAAGCCAAAGTCAAAACTGGCGTTGTGCGCCACCAGCTTTGCATCGTCGCCGATAAAGTCCAGCAGATCGGCCACAATCTCTGCAAATAGCGGCTTGTCCGCCAGAAAGGCCTCGGACAGGCCGTGAACCGCCTGCGCTTCCGCCGGCATCGGCCGTTCGGGATGACAATATCGGTGAAAGGTGCGCCCGGTTTCGACCCGGTTCACCAGCTCTATGCAGCCAATTTCGACAAGCCGGTCGCCGCCAGTGGCATTGAGACCTGTGGTTTCAGTATCGAACACGATTTCCCGCATCATCGCTACAGACTATGCGCCTGTCCCATCGCTTAGGCAAGCAACCACAGCAGCAATTTGCGCCCGCGTTTCGTCGAGGGACAGGCTGGTGTTGATGACATAATCGGCGCGCGCGCGCTTTTCGGCATCGGGCGTTTGCCGCGCCAATATGTCGTCAAATTTCGCTTGGGTCATGCCGGGACGCGACAGGACACGTTTGCGTTGATCCTCAGCGGTTGCCGACACCACCATGATCCGATCGACAAACTGGTATCCGCCTTTTTCGAACAATAGCGGGATGTCCAGCACGACGAACGGCTTGTCGGCATGCGCGGCGAGAAAGGCGCTTTGGCGTGCGGCAACCGCCGGATGCACAATCGCTTCGAGCCGCTTTAGCGCCGCATCATCGCCGAAAACCTGTGCCCCCAACCGCAAACGGTGGACGCCGTCAGCGCCGGTAGTGCCCGGAAACGCTGCCTCAATCGCCGGCAATAGCGCGCCGTCCGGGCCCTGAAGCCGGTGCACCTCGGCATCCGCGTCAAAGACGGGCACACCCATGTCGCGCAACATGCCGGCGACGGTTGATTTTCCCATGCCGATCGACCCGGTGAGCGCGATGCGGCGCGGGCTATGCCCATGTGCCGGTGTCGCCGTCATATGAGCAGCCGCTGTCGCAGCGCATCGTCATCGCCGCGTGGCGGTGCGATGCCAAAAAACAATTCAAAAGCCAGCGCCGCCTGGCCGACCAGCATGTCGAGGCCGTCGACGGTCACAAATCCCTGCTGTTGCGCATCATCGAGCAAGGCCGTGACCAAGGGGACATAGACAAGGTCGTAAACGATGGCGTCGGCGGCGAGTGTCGACAGGTCGATGACCAGCGAAGATTGTCCATCCATCCCCAGCGGGCTGGCATTGACCAGCAGTGCGGCGGCGGGCAGCGGCGCGTCGAAACCGATAACCCGGCCCTTCAGCCCAAAATGCGCCAGCAATGCCATGGCCTTGAGCGGGCTTCGGCTCATCAGGGTGACATTGCCAATGCCCGCACGGGCCAGCGCGAACAGCACGGCGCGCGCGGCACCACCGCTGCCGATCACGACCACGTCCGC
Source organism: uncultured Sphingopyxis sp. (assembly GCA_964488705.1). Classification (GTDB taxonomy): domain Bacteria; phylum Pseudomonadota; class Alphaproteobacteria; order Sphingomonadales; family Sphingomonadaceae; genus Sphingopyxis. Next base: position 4,928 of record CAZAWL010000003.1, on the reverse strand, counting down.
TCCCGACCAATCAATGTCGGCAATCGGCGCAAAAAAGCCCGCAGCATCGGTGTTCGTCGCGACCAGCGTGCCATCCTCCGCTCGAAAGATGGTGTTCGCGGCACCGATCGAGTCGCGAATGCCGCCCGGGTCAGCGACATGGTCGAGCACCGCCAGCTTGTGCGGCAGGGTCACATTGCACCCCCGCCAGTCAGGATCATCGCGACGCGACGCGAAATAGGCGGCAAGGTCGGCCGCGAGCACGTGCGACGCACGATAATCGGCATGGCGGCCCAGCGCAGCCAGCCAGAAATTATGGATGAGCGGTGATTTGCTGTGGCTTATCGGATCGCCGATGACCTCAGCAAAGGGGCGCGACTGTGTCATGCGGTGATCGCGCCCCGGTCGCGCAGATAGCCGAGCAGCGGCAATAGCGGCATGCCCAATATGGTGAAATAATTGCCGTCGATGCGGGCAAAGAGCTGTACCCCCTGCGCTTCGATGCGAAAACAGCCGACGCATCCGGCAATCGCCGGCCATTCGCTATCGAGATAGCGGTCGATGAACTGCGCGGAGAGCGGCCGCACCAGCAATTTGGCCTGATCAACGCATCGCCAAACCGCCCGTCCATTTTCGGCCACGACAATCGCACTGGTCAGCCGCATTTCCTGACCCGAAAAGGCGTTGAGATGGGCGGCGGCGTCAGCGCGATCCACAGGCTTGTCAAAACAGCGCCCCCCAACAGAAACGAGCGAATCGCTGCCGATCACCAACGCCTGTGGCCGGGCCTGAGAGAGTTTGATGGCCTTCAACTCCGCCAGCGCGTCTGCGAGGGCGCGCGGTGTCTGACCCTCGGCCAACATGGCGGCCTTGACCGCCGCTTCGTCGACATGCGCGGGCACGGCATCGAACGGTACGCCTGCGGCATCGAGCATGGCGCGCCGGCTCGCACTTTGTGAGGCGAGGATGACCGGAATCGTCACGGCCGTTGCGGGGCGTCCGCCATGCGCGCCTCCCTCCTATCCTCCACCAGGCGGATGATGGCGGCAGCCGTTTCCTCGATCGATCGGCGGGTCACATCGATCACCGGCCAGTCATTGTCGGCGAACATCCGGCGCGCATAGGCAATCTCTGCCTTGACCGCCGATTCATCGGCATAATCGGTGCCGTGGGTTTCCCCCATCGCCGATAGCCGGTTGCGGCGGACCGCGACCAACCGGTCGGGGCTGGTTGTCAGCCCGACGACCAGCGGATTGTGCAGTCCGTACAAAAGATCGGGCGGCGGCGATTCGGGCACAATCGGTATATTGGCCGTCTTGTAGCCCCGATTGGCGAGATAGATGGAGGTTGGCGTTTTCGAACTGCGCGACACCCCGGCGAGCACAATGTCGGCATCCTCCCAACCTTCGGGTGCGATACCGTCATCATGGGCCATGGTATAGTGGATCGCCTCGACCCGGGCAAAATAGGCATCATCCAGCATATGCTGCCGTCCGGGCCGGGCCTTTGCCTCCTGGCCCAGCAGCTTGGACAGCGCAGTACTGACCGCATCCAATGCTGCAACCGCGGGCAGGCCGAGCGCAACACAGCGCCGTTCGAGCGCGTCGCGCATCTCCATATTGACCAGCGTGAACAACACCAGCCCGGGATTGGCGGCAATCTCTACCATGATGCGGCTCAGATGGCCGGGGGAGCGGACCATCGGCCAGAAATGCCGCGTCACGTCGACATCATCAAATTGCGCGAGTGCGGCCTTGGCGATATTTTCCAGCGTCTCGCCAGTTGAATCCGAAACGAGGTGGACGTGTAATTTCACCCCTGCGTCATGTGGGTTTCCTGTGGATAAGACAAGGGGTGGCGTGAGGGTGAAATCGGGGACGAAATAGTCTCCACAATCGTGCCGATTCCATCCACAGCCTGATCCCCGCATCGACGCGATTGTCCACAGGCTGTGCGTAACGGGGACAAAAATTGCGACTCGCCGACCGGCCACGAGTCGTTTTGGCGTGGCTGTTGGCAAATGCGGCAGCACCCACTATTCCCGCGATTTCCCGGCCCCAACAACTAACAACAATAAAGAGAATCTTTATTATGATGGATTGCCCAAAGGCTGTGCGCGATGACGCCTTGCTGGCCGTGCTGCGCGGCGAAAGGGTCGATCCGCCGCCATTCTGGCTAATGCGTCAGGCCGGTCGCTATCTGCCGGAATATCGGGCGTTACGGGCAGAGAAGGGCGGGTTCCTTGACCTCGTCTATGACAGCGATGCGGCGTGTACGGTGACGCTCCAGCCGCTCGACCGCTTTGATTGTGACGCCGCCATCCTGTTTTCGGACATTTTGATTGTGCCCCATGCGATGGGGCAGGATTTGTGGTTTGAAACGGGCGAAGGACCACGCCTGGCCCCGCGGCTCGCCGAAGCGGATCTGTCAGAGCTGACACCCGACCCATCGCGATTTGAACCGGTCTATGCGACGTTGCGCCTGCTCAAAGAGCGTATGCCGAACGGGCGGGCGCTGCTCGGCTTTGCCGGTTCGCCCTGGACCGTTGCGACCTATATGGTCGATGGGCAAGGATCCAAGGATCATGGTGCCGCGCGGCGCATGGCCTATCAGCAACCCGAGCGATTTACCGCGTTGATCGACGCCATCATTGATTCGACCGTCACCTATCTGGCAGGTCAGATCAGCGCCGGGGCGGATGCGGTGCAATTGTTCGACAGCTGGGCGGGCAGCCTGGCGCCCGACCAGTTTGCACGCTGGGTGATCGAACCCAATGCGCGGATTGTCGCACAACTGCGCGCCCAATGTCCGCACACGCCGATTATCGGTTTTCCAAAAGGTGCCGGGGCCAAGCTGGTCGACTATGTCGCCGGGACGGGCGTTGATGTCGTCGGCCTCGACGAGACGGTCGATCCTGTCTGGGCCAATGCCCATCTGCCCGCCGCTATGCCGGTGCAGGGCAATCTCGACCCGCTGGTGCTGATCGCCGGCGGGGCACAGCTTGACCAGGCCATTGACGGCATTTGCGACGCGCTCGCCGGCCGTCCGCATATCTTCAACCTCGGCCATGGTATATTGCCCGACACGCCCATTGCCCATGTTGAGCAGCTGGTGCGACGGCTGCGGGCGCGGAATGACGGTCTATGAGGATTTGTTCGCTCGCCATGTGTCTGGTCGTGTTGGGGCTGTGCACCGCGTGTAACCGGGCCGTGCCGATAGACGCGAGTGCAATTGCTGCGGTAACCGAACTGCTGCCGGAAGAACATTCGCTGCGACATGTGCGATGGAATGGACGCGACCATGTGTTTGTTGATTATCCGATGTCTTTGGACGGCCGGACCGAACGTGTTGTCGACATTGCCGACCGTGATTGGCTGGGCGGCGTGCGATTGCTTCGCGTGACGGTGGCCGAAGAGGAAGGTGGCCCACCGGAGATTGCGCTAATCGGGACCGTCAACGCGGACCGCGACCCGGCAGAGGAGCTGGCTGTCCAAATCCGGTGGCCGTTCTATAATTATTTTGTGGCCGGCGCACTATATGAAACGCGGGTGTTTGATCAGATTCCTCCTGACGGTGGCCCGCCAGTGTTGCTGCGCGGACCATCCGAGCGGATCGGCACCGGCTGCGATTGTGAGCGGCGCGACGAGCCTGACGAGGTTTACCGCTTCAAGACATTAGCCGCCATCCGCAGCGAGCTGGCACGTGCCGGATTTGTTCAGGGCGACGTGCAATGACCGGACTTTTGCAGGCCGCTTACCCGTGGTTGAAAGCCACCCACCTCATCTTTGTCATTTTCTGGATGGCCGGGATGTTCGCCTTTCCCCGTTTTCTGGTCTATCATCAGGAAGGATTGGACGACCCCGATGAATGCGCCCGCTGGAAAGAGCGCGAGAACAAGTTGCGCCGGATCATCGTCAATCCGGCGATGATCATCGTCTGGTTGCTCGGCCTGTTGCTGGCCCACACGATCGGAGCTTGGGACCAGCCCTGGTTTATCGCCAAATTTGTCGTCGTACTGGCACTGTCGGCCTATCATGGCTGGATGATCGGCTATGCCCGCAAGCTCAGCCAGCCCGGCGCAAGATTGCTGACTGGTCGGCAATTGCGCCTGATCAATGAGGTGCCCGGCCTCGCCACGATTGTCATAGTCCTGTTGGTGATCGTCAAACCCTTTTGACCGCGTTGACAGTTTTGGCTCCCGATCCTAAATAGCCGCGAGCAGTCGGGCCTTGGACCGGTTGCCATAGCCTCTGCGCGACGTAGCGATTCCCCATCGCACCGGCCCTTGACGCCCCAGCATTGTCAGGTGAACACCGACCGCGCCATTTCCAGCGAAAGACTATTATGCATCTGAAAGATTTGAAGAAAAAGGCACCTGCCGAACTGGTCGAGATGGCCGAGGAACTGGGTGTCGAGGGCGCATCGACGCTGCGCAAACAGGATTTGATGTTCTCCATCCTAAAGGCAATGGCCGAGGATGGAGAGGAAATAACCGGTTCGGGTACGATCGAGGTCATGTCCGACGGGTTCGGGTTTCTGCGCAGCGCCGAAGCCAATTATCTCGCCGGTCCCGACGATATCTATATCAGCCCCAATCAGGTGCGCCGTCACGGGCTGCGTACGGGTGACACGGTCGAGGGCGAAATTCGCGCGCCCAAGGACGGCGAACGCTATTTTGCCCTGACAAAACTGGTTTCGGTCAATTTCGATGACCCCGAAGCCGTCCGGCACCGGGTCAATTTCGACAATCTGACGCCGCTCTACCCCGATGAAAAGCTGACGCTCGACACCGCCGACCCCACGGTCAAGGACATGTCGGCACGCGTCATCGACCTCGTCAGCCCGCAGGGCAAGGGCCAGCGCGCGCTGATCGTCGCGCCGCCGCGCACCGGCAAGACCGTGTTGCTGCAAAACATCGCCAAGGCGATTACCGACAACCACCCCGAAGT
>CAZAWL010000002.1:0-26119 GCA_964488705.1 uncultured Sphingopyxis sp. | reverse complement strand
GGGGTAGATCCTCGATCAACATAACGCCGCCTTCTACTCCCACATACCAGGAATCGTCGCGAGCAAGCGCGGGCGATGCCAGGGCGGTGGAAGCGAGTGCCATAGCTACGGCAAGCTTCCTCATTGGTAATCCCCTTCTACATTGAACGAATATAACGCTCGGCCATTGCCTTACCGCCACTCTGGCCTCGGTGCAAGGGCAGTTGCCAGCTTTTGCGCGCTGTTGCGCATCGGCAACACTATCGGCGCAAGCCAATAGCGGCGTTCGCCTAAATGCTGGCCAACTGGGGCGCCGATTAACTTCAACTATCTGATGTAATTCCAGCAATTTTGGCTGCCGCGATCAATTGATTCACCGCGATTCGGCATTCGGAATCAATCACCGTGCCGCCTGCGGGGTCAAGGATAGTGGCGGGGGGTGCCCAGCCCGTCGGCGTCCGGCGATACTGTACCGCGGCGGCCCCGACGCGAATGACGCTGTGCACAGGCAATTGCGCGAATCGCCAGCCGCCGACTGTCCAGATCGCCAACGCGCCGGCGCGCCCCGACCATGGGCCGGTCGGCGAATCGCCCACCAGCCAGCATTGACCCGGCTGTGGCTGGGCGGCCGGGGTGTTGACGCCACCGGCCACCGCCATGCCGGCGACCAGCGCATCGATCATCACCAATGCTTCATTGTGGGTGATTTCCTTTTGCGCCTGACCGGCAACCAGCATGGGCAGGCCCATGATCGGGGTGGTTTGTGTTTCTGGCATAGAGAATGTCCCATCGTCAGCTGAAATTGAGCGGCAAAGACAGGGTGGCCGGACGCGACTGCATCGCGGCATCGACCTGCGTGATCGCAATGGTCGCGGCGGCTGATGTGGCCGCCCATAGGGCCGTATCGGCTGCCCCGACCAGCAGGAACGGCGCGGCGCTCTCGTAACCATGACTCGCGGCACCGCACTGCACCGCAATGCGATACAGTTCGGAGGCCGTTTCCAGCGGCGCATCCGTCCCGTCGACCCAGCCAAAGCCCAACCGACTGCGCCGGACCCAGCGCAATGCCACCCCGCCATCATCCTGCCATGTCGCGGTCAGGTGCGCGGGTTGGAGTGGCTGCTCACTGCGCGGCGGATGGGGTATGGGCAGGACCAGCGGGGCCGGGTCGCCAACAGCGGCAATTTCGGCCTGCGCCGTTTGCGTTAGCGGCGCCAGCGCGACATGGCTGGGCAGCGGCAATGCCGCGTCGGCGGTTATCAGCGCAAATCCGGCCCCGGGCGCGAGATTATCCATGGCATCATCGGTGCCGAGCCGGCCACGCAACAGGCCAGTCAGCCGCCAGATGCTCGACCCCATCGGGTCGGCGCGTGCAAACTGGAACAGCTCGCCCCCCGCCACCGCCATATTGCCGCCCGCCAACAGATCCGCTTCGTTGAGGTTGGACAGGGTCATGTCGGGTCGCAACAGCAGGACGTCGATATGTCCGTCGCGGTCGAACAGGCCCGCCTGCGGGACAGAAGCGACGGCAACGACCGAACCGACGATGCCCGTGGGACGCACCGAACCCAGCGCGGCCAACGGTCCATCGACGCTCGCCCGCACGGCGACCTCGGCCCCGCGCCAGCCCGCGCCGCTACCCGCCGCGATCACCAGCGGGCCGGCCGCCACGCCTGCGACGCCGCCGTCCCAGCGTGGCATGTCGAAAATAAAGGCCTGGGTCGCGCCGACGGGAAGGTCGGGCGACAACAGGCCACGCCCGCCATCCGCGCCATCAACCATAACTGCGGCGACCGGTGCGGGCGGATCAAGGTCCAGCACCACCTGCGTCGCCGAAATGCGGCGTGCACCGACGCGCCAATGCCGGCCGCCATTATCCCCCACCACCGCGCCGCTCGGGATGGCCAGCGCCGACAGGCCGGCGGCATGCTCGCGTCGTTCCGCCCCCTGTGCCGCGCGTGTCGCCAAAGTCACCGCCAGCGCCTTTGCCGATGAAGCGGACAGCGACAAGGGCAGAGAGATGTCGTCAACCGGGCCAGTGCCGCCAGCGACGCGGGCCGACTGGCGGGACAATTGATAGTCGCGGGCGCGGTCATAATGGTCGACCACCACATGGCTGGGCCGCTGCCCCGCCGCGCCGTAGTGACTGCGGCTGCCGCGTTGGCCCCGCGGGCCAATCACGCTCTCGGGTAATGCAACCGCAGCGCCCTCCATCGGGTCGCCGATGCGCCAGCGGTGCGGCCCCGACGGCAGGCGCCGGACCGGGACGATCCGGTCCAGCCTTGTCAGTGCGGCGCGCCGATCATCATCGGTAATGGCGATACCACCGATCATCGGGCCCTGTTCGGCAATGTCTATGCGATCAGTTGCGGCGCCCAACAGGTCGGCCATCACCCCGCCCAGCGTCGGAGGATCGCCATCGGCCAGCACCTCAAAGCTGAGCGAGGGGATGCGGTTGCCGAACGGCGAAAGGTCCATGTCTTCGAACACGACATAGGCGAGGTCCCGATAGGCCGGGCAATCTGCCAGTCCTTCGGCAGAGGCGATCAGCGGGTCGACCGCCTGCCCTGCCGAGCCATGATGCACGCGAAATCCGGTTGCGGACTTGAACCCGCCATCCTGCCCGCGCAGGATGTTGCCTTCGGCCCAAATGCGGCCGACCTGCGCGACGGGGCGGGATGACAGCGCCACCGCAAATGACGCCGAATAGCTATAGCTGGTGACCGACGGCCGCCCCTTTCCGCCGCCGCTGCGGTTGCGATGTTCGACCAGATCGCTCGCCCAGATAACCGTGCCCGAAACGCGCATTCTGCCATAAAGGCGGGGGATGGCGGTGCCATAGGCCGACGTCTGGACCCTGAGGTCGCTGAGCCTCGGGCCCGAACGGCCACGTGGTGCAAACAGCCGCGCATCCACCGACTGGCCCAGCAATGCGCCGACGGCGCCGCCGATTGGCCCGCCAATCGCCGTGCCGATGGTGGTGAGGATCAGTGTAGCCACAGTCTAGGCTCCATCGTTCAGGCGCCACAGCCCGACGACATGGTCAGCGGGGTAGCCCGGCGTTTCGACAATCCGGCGCAGACCGGCATGGGCGTGGACGATGCCTGCGGGGGTCGCGACCGCCATGTGCAGCCCGCGCATCGGCCAGCGCTGAATGATGATATCGCCCGCCGTCGGCGCGTCGCTCCCGACATCATCAAAGCCCGCATCGGTCAGCGCGGCCTGGATAATGGCAGGGTCATCATGGCGCAGGCGATAATCGACGGGCGGTGGGGCAAAGCACAGCCCCGACTGGCGATACGCCAACGCGACCAGACCGACACAGTCGAGCCCATGCGCAGCACAGCGCCCGTGCAGCCGATAGCGCACGCCCACCAGCGCCCGCGCCGTCTGCCAGGCGCGCGTCGCTCTGCTGTTCATCCGCCGGGGAAGCGCGTCAACAGGTCGATACCTGGCAGGTGCGGTTCACCCCGGAAATTGGCAATGTTGCCAAAACGGCTGGTGCAGGTGGCGGCCATTTTGTCGCATCCTTCGGTCAACAACAGCCAGTCGCCCGGCGCAACCGTCACCGCAGGCGACAGCGCGACGCGCAGTTCGGCACCGGCCTGGCTGATTACTGCGCCGCCCAACCCCCGCCAGCGCCCCGACAGAAATCGCACCGAACCAAAGCCGAAACGCCCGTCGGAGAATGGCTGATCCAGCGTGATGACGTCCTGATCAACCGCGACAACGCGGGCGCGGATGCGCCGGCTGGCGAGCGCAATGCCACAACGGGCATCGCCCAGTTCAGCGCGGCATTCGGCGGAGGTGAGCGGGACCAGCGGTTCGTCCAGCATCGGGTCACGGCCCGACAATTCGGCGGTGAATTGCTGTCCGTCGCTGACCACGCTGCCGATGCGGCCCTCGGCAACGGTCACGGTCGGCAATGCCGGGTCCTGCCAATTGGCGACGAACAAGGTCATCATCGCGCCGCTCCACCGTCCGGCGGCGACATCGTCATCGCGGATGGTCGGGCCACTGATTGCCCCCTCGACCTCCAGCACGTCGCCATGCATGCCGCCGCGCTGTTCGATCGCGGATGGCCGGATGCCCGGCGCCGGATCATAGAGCTGATCGTCGATCAGCAATGGCGCATCATGGGTCGTAAAGCCGAGGATGACGCCGTCGCTGCGCTGGACCCGCCAGCACCAGGCCACCGGTACCAGAGGGTCGGCCAACCATGTGCTCATGCCAGCGCGCCGCGTACTTCGATCAACGGGACCGATGCGATTTCGCCAGCCAGGAATGTCGCGCGCGACACCGCCAGCTGGTCTTCGGCAAAGCGCACCGGCACGTCGAACAGATACCCTGCGCCGACGCTGGCACCCGCGGGCAGTGGGGCAGCAAAGCGCACGACCCCGCCCGGTTCGACCGTCCAGCCGCTGGCCATGGCCACCCCGTCCACCGATACCACGACGCTGCCGGGGACGGGCAAGGCGATGGCCCGCATCACCGCCTCGGGGCCGTCGCCATAGCGTTTTCGCAACGCGAAATCGCGGGTCACACCATCGCCCACACCCAATGACTGGTCATCGGATTGAGGAACGCCGCCAGCCAGTGCCGAGCTGAAATCGAGCGGGTCGCGAAAGCGGAATGCGGTGGCCGGTCCCCGCCGCGCCCAGAAAAAATCGATCAGCGCGCGTACATCCGCTTCGCTGCGGATGCCGGCGCCGACGTCATAGCGCATGCGCGCGCCGCTCCATTCGGCTGCGCGTTGCTCGGCGCCGGACTGGCCGCTGATTATTGTGGTGGAAAATTCTGCCAGCACCTGTGCCTCACGCCCGAGCGCCAGCGGAAAATCAATGTCGTGAAATGGCTGCACGCCTGTTCCTCCCGGGTCATCGCCGACCGTCGAAAAATGGACAAACCCGTCGCGGGCGACCTGCGGCAAGGCCCAGATGAAGGTCGCCGCATCACCGCCGGCGCGGCTGATTTCTGCCGCCCGGTCGATGGCGCGCCACTGCGCGCGGTCCGCTGCGTCGAGCACAAATCCGGCCAGATAATGCGTGCGCGACCGGACATAGCCCAGCCGCGCCTCCGCCGCCGCACGTTCGATCGCACTGGCCCCCGTCTGACCGCTGGCGGCCCAGTCATAATCCTCCAGCTGGAGGATATCGAACGCCGGAAACGCCCAGCCGGGCGGCATGTTGGCGCGGCGGGCATCGGGCATCATCGGGTCGTTGACGGTCGGCAAATAGACAAGCAGGTGCAGCTGTGCCCCGCCGGGCGCCGCCGCATCGCGCACGGCTGCCGCAATCGCCGCGGTCGATGTGCTGAGCAGCACGCCCGCGGCATCCAGCATCGTGCGTTCGGGCGCGCTGCGCGGGCCCACCATGGTGGCGATGGGGACAGACGCACCACCCAAGGCTGCGGTCGCAGCAGCATCATACAGGCAGATCCTCCGGTCGGTGGTAATCCACCACCATGGCTCGCCAATCTGGAAATCGACCGGCAACCCCGCCGCGACGGCAATGCCGACAAACGCCCGCGCCACCAGCGCCAGATAGCCCATCGCCGCCGCATTGGCGGGCGACAGCAGTGTCGATGGCGGCACCCAGCCGGTCAACGCCATTGCCCCGTCGCTGCTGCGCTGTGCCCAGCCCGGCGGGCAATAGGCCGCGAACAATTCATAGGACAGCGACCAGATGACCCGGATGTCGCGGGCCCGCGCCGCCTGCGCCAGCGCCATGTGCCACGCCAGCGCTGGCTGGCACAACGCGCCGCCGCTGATGCTCGCCTGCCAATCCGCCCCCGACCGGGTAAGCCGCGGATAATGGCTCATACCGACATAATGGATCAGCGCCGGGCCATAGCCCAGCGCGTCAACCTGACGCATCAGACGTTCGGGTGTCTGGTTGTACGCATCGTCATAACTGGTCGCGATCCCGAGGCCGTGGTGCGGCAACATGGCGTCGCCAATCGACAGGACCGATTGCGCGCCATCGCTGCGGATATCGCTCAATTCGACCCAGCCATCGGCCATCGCAGCATAATCGCCCGGGGTCCCGTCATAGTCGGGCGGCACCAGCGAAATCAGCATGCGGTCGACGTCGCCGGCCCACACCGGGTCCGCTTCGCCCGGCAACAAGAACCCGCCATCGAGCCCCGAAAAATCGAGCGCGATCACTGCATCGTTCGCGGTGCCGGTGGCGTAATTCCACAACCGCACATACCAGGTGCGCGGCGCGCCAGCGGCATCGCGCCCTTCGATCGTCAGCACCGGACCATGGACCGCATCCAGCGGCTTGATACCGCCGGACCGCCAACGAAACTGGAGCGTCAGCTGGCGGTAATCGCGATGGGTGGCATAGGCCAGCAGCGGATGATCCCACCGATCGACCGAATCCCAGATGAGGCCGGCCAGATTGTTCCGGCCGGTAAAGGCAATTTCTACCCGCAGCGCGTCGTGCGCGGTGGTCACCACGCTCGCCATCATCGGACGTGGAAAATCGACCGTCCAGTAAATGGGGTCGAACCGCTTGACCGTGGTGCGGTCGCGATTGTCGCCAGCGGCGTCGAACGGGGGGGCGAGGCACCAACCCATGGGCTCAGCGCTCCGCCGTTTCGATGGCCCGCCGCACGGCCAGAGCGATCTGGCGACCGCTGGCCGCCATTCGCGCCGCGTCGCCGCCGCCTTGGCCGACATTGACAGTGATGCGGATGTCCCGCCCACCGCCGCGGTTGCCGGACGCCGGCTGAATATGCCCGCTAGCCGTCGGCACGAACAATTCCGGACCGCGTTCCCCGACCAGATAGGGGCGGGCGGGGGCAACCGCACCGCCGGTGGCACGGCCAGGCGCACCCAGCAATGATGTGACGATGGAGCTGGCGAGCGACAGCAAACCACCGCTGCCATTGCCGGGCAATGCGGCGCTGATGGCGCTACGGGCGATGTCGCTCATCACGCTCAATACGGTACGGCGCAGGTCGTCAAAGCCAAATTTGCCGGTGCGTACCGCACGCAGCAATGCGCCCTCTATCGCGCTACCCGCCCGCTCTGCGCTGTCGATCAACGGTCCCTCGATCGCCGCGCGCATCTGAGCAATATCGCTGGCCAGCGCCTGACGGTCGGCGCGCACGCTGACGACAAGCGGGTCGACATCATCATCCATCGGGAAATTGCTCCTGCAAATTGTGCATCGTCGCCGGGTCCATGCCCCCCGTCCGCCCCATGGCACGTAACGGCTCGAGCGCGATCAAGAGGTCGGCGGGCGTCGCACTCCAAAATTCGTCGGGCCGCCAACCCAGCAGCAACGCTGCATCCCCGCCGAGGTGCCGTGCCGACCGGGCAAAATCGCCGTCGGTCATCGGCCCTGCAATATCTGGCCGAGGACGATGCGAAGTGGCGGTGTCAGCGCGGCAAACCCTGCGGCTGCGAGGGTTTCGCCAAAGGCGGCACGGTCGAGGGTTGCGGGACGCGGATCGACCAGGTGCCAAAATAATGTCGCGATGTCGGTCAGGGTCAGCGCACCGTCGGCAGCGCGATCGACGAGGGCAAATAGCGACCCCAGCTCTGCCTCCGCCGCGACCAGTGCAGCAAAGCTGGGCCGCAACCGGTACCCTGCCACCATGGCCTCGCCCCGCAACGGGTTGGCGTCGGGCGGCGGCGACGGGCTCATAGCGGCGTCACCGGGCCGGAGCTTTCGAGCGCCAGCGTATAGTTGCGTTCGCCGTTATAGTCGCCGCTATGGTCGAGGCGGGAAACGAGGAATTGGCCACGCATCCGGGCGCCGCTCTCAAAGCTGAGTTCAAACGCCTCGATTGTCCCTGCCAGCGCGTGGGATTGAACCCGCGCCTCGGCGGCGGAGCCGGTAAAAATCCCCGCGCCCGCGACGCTGACCGACCGGGTGCCTGCACCCGACAGCAAATAGCGCCAGCCGCCCGAATCCTTGTTGGTGACATTGACGGGTTCGCCATTGATGGAAAACATGGTCGTACGCAGCCCGGCGATGGTTGTGTAGGTCACCGGTACCGCGCCGTCACCGATCTTGAGCAGGAATGCACTGCCGCTTTCAATCGTCATCGTTGTTGCTCCTTAATCCTGGTCGATCTGGTCGATGCTGGGCCACGCGCGGACGCGCAGCGTCATGGTCTCGCGCCGTTCGCCGCCGCGCAGGCGTTGGCCGCGCTGCCGCAGCAACAGCCACTCGCCACTTTCCCAGCCGGGGCCATTGCGGGCGAAACCCGCGACCGACCGGGCAACAGCCGCCGCAATCGCGTCCATCCCCTCGGCCGGGCCACGGTCGATGATGATGAGGTCGATACGCCATTCGACGCCGGGCCGGTCCTTGCTGCCCCATGCGGTTGCCACGCCGTCAGCCATCACGATTCCCGGGACGGGCACCGCCCGCGCATCATCGCCGATGATGTGCACCATCGCGCCGAGCGCCGTGTCGGCTGTGAGGCTGGCTTGCACATAATTGCGCAGCAGCGCGGCGAGGCTCGCGCCCGTCATGACAACCGCACCCGCCGCCATGGCCGCCACAATGCCGTGACGGCCGCGGGTGGCGCGGAACCGCCCTCCCCATCCCGCATCCGGTGAAGGTGCGCACACAGCATGATAATGCCCTGGCGCAGCGCGTCGGGCACGGACCCGGCATCGTCGCTGAGCCCGGCCTGATAGGCAATCTCGACACGTCCAGCCGCGCCGGGCCGGGTGACCCGCACCCAGCCGTCGCCATTGGCGTCGATCTGCGTCTCGCGCGTGTCAGTGGCGAGGGCAAAGCCCGACCCCTCGGCTGGCAATCCGGTCACCATGTCGATGGTCCGCACCGGTGTCAGCGACAGTTTTTGCCATGCCGAGTGCGCGGGCAGCCGCTCCACCACTGCCCGCGCCACCAGCGCGAGACCGGTAAAATCCTCACACAGCACCGTGGCCGCGCGCAACAGACCGGCGATGACGGCGTCATCGACTGCTGCACCCATGCGCAGATAGGCGCGTGTTTCCTCAATGCCTGCGGCGAGCGGCACCGGCGTATCGGCGGGCCACAGCATCAGCGTTGCTCCACGCGCAATATGACGCTGCGGTCATCGACCTGCCCGTCGGACAGAGTGACGTGATTGGTCACGCGATAGCTGCGTCCCGTCGCGCCGCCGGTCAGCGTGACACTGGACCGTTGCGTATCATGCGCACTGCCCGCAACAATGATGCCGCCTGGTTCATCGGGGGTCACAGACCAGCTGCTGGCCACCAAAATCTGTGCGTCGAGATAGGTCGCACCCCAATCGAACGCATAGTCGACCCGGCTGTCCGGATCTTTGATCATCAGGCTCATCACCCTCTTTCCCTTCGTTTAGAGCGTTTTGTGACCATTCCGGTGCGGGCGGTGTGTGCGCTCGCGCTGGCCCACCGCGCGCACGCCCCCGGTCAGCGCGCCGGCGGCAGCGGGGCGCACGCCGCCCCATTCGCTCGCCAGAGTCCGCAGCTGGACCGCGCCGATCGCATCGGCGCCGATGGCTGCGGCAATCATTGCCGGGCGGGCCGACGCGAACCGCCGAGCGCGGCTGCCAGCAGAAACAGGCTCAGCTGGTCATGCCGCACGCCAAAACGCTGCCCTGCGCGCTGGCAACTTTCCGCGTCGTCGGGCCATGCATCGAAACATAAAAAGGCATAGGGTGTCTTGCCGGGACGGCCGTCGGCACCGATCGGGTCGATCAGGCCATGTGCCGCCATAATCCGCCACACCTGCTGCGCGCGCACGCCAAAATGCAGCCGTGCGTCGGCACCCTTGTCGGCCTTGGCATCGTTCCACTGGAAAAATCCGAGCTCGCCGACGATGTCCATCGCCGCCGCCCGTTCCGCCCGGCTCATCGCGCCGCGCCAGCTCTTGTCGCGCTCGTCCGACGTATTGATGGTGCCGGTCGCGGCATAGACGGTGGTAAAGCGCTGACCGGCCGTGCCGCAGCTCGCGACATTGTCGCCACCCGGCCGAATGGCTGCGGCGCTGATATGGCAGGCCGACGAACCGCCCGGCCTGATTTCGAAACTGCCGCCCGATGGCGGGTCGAAAAATGTCCGGCCGTCGGTCATGATCTGCAGGCTGAGCGATTTGGGGTTGGCCCCGCCGGTCCCCGCCTGCATGGTGAGGACACCCGAGTTGCTATTCTCTATCAGCACCTGCCCCAGCACGCGCAACGGATAGCTGGCGAGCGGCGACGTGCCGCCGATATGGATGCCGCCCGCACTGCCGACCCGCAGCCGCTCGATGCCGCCGGTCGTGAACGCGATGGTGTCGGCTGCAGGGAAATAGACGCCGGTGTTGGTATCGCCGGACACCGCCAGCGACGGCGCGGCAGGGCCGCCGGAGGGGAGTAACAATGGCGCCGTCACGCTGAGCGTCGTCGCGCTGATCGTCACATTGCTGATCGTGCCGCCACTGATCGCGATGGCATTGGCCGACTGCAGGCCCATGCTTCCCACCGACAACAGCGTGCGCGCCGCAACAGCATCGGCCGCCTGCGCCAGCGTCAGGCCAAAGCCGCCGAAACCGGCGGTCGCGAACTTCGCGTCGAGCGCACTCTGCAATCCGGGAATCTCGGCAATGTTCGGCGGCGGCGGAGGCGGCGGCACGGCATCGACAGCATTGAACCAGGCTGCGCCGACGGTCAGCGCAACACTTTTCAGACCGACCGAGAAATCGACCAGCCCGCCACCCGCCGACGATGCCGAAACGGCGCTGCGGACCAACCGGCCGCTCGCGTCGATCTCGCCTGTTCCGCTTTCCCATTCACCGGCATGGGTGATGCCGGCAATCGTATAGCAGATACGGCGGCCCTGCGGCACGACCGATGCAAAACTGCGATGGCCCGGCAACGGACCGTCGAGCGTGACGGCGGTGGTGCCGACGCTGCGGCTCGCCTCGCGCACCATATCGGCAAAAAATGTCAGCGGTTCGGGCACGAATGCGCTCCATGATTAGTCGCGGCACCGGGCCGCATGGTTTGTGGCGGCACAGGGCCGCAAGCGCCGGACGACCGACGACCATGCCCCCACCTGCACGACCGACGCAGGGTGGGCAGATGGGGGCTGGGTAACGGGTGAAACCGGTCGGCTATCAGCTCGCGGCAAACTTCATCAGCTTGATGGCGTTGCTGTTGACCAGCGCGCCACCGACGCGTTTGGAGGCATAGAAATGCACGAACGGCTTGTTCGAATAGGGGTCGCGCAGCACGCTGGTCTCCCCCCGGTCGGCGATGACATAGGCCGCCCGGAAATTGCCGAACGCGATCGACAGGCTGTCCGCCGCAACCGCCGGCATATCCTCTGCCTCGACCACCGGATAGCCCAGCAACAGGCCCGGCTGGCCCTGCGTCAGAGCCGGTGACCAGATAAAGGCACCGTCGCTGGTCTTCATCTTGCGGATGCGCGCTAAACTGTCGCTGTTCATCACGAACACGGCACCCTGGCGATAGGGCGCGCCGAGCGCATGGACGAGGTCGATCAGCCGGTCCTGCGGACTGGCGGCAGCAAAATTGCCGGCAGCGCCGGATGCAATATATTGGATCGTTCCGAACGGCCTGGCCGCGTCATTCTGGTTTGTCGTGCCATATGTAACGAACCCTTTTGGTTGATTAACACCGGTTCCGTTGACGAACGCAGCGCCCTCCGCCCGTGCAAATTCGCGCGCGACCTCATCGGCCAGCCAGGCTTCGACGTCAAAAGCAGCATCGTCGAGCATCGCCTGTGTTGCCGCGGGGTTGGCATAAAGTTCACCGGTCGGCGGCGCGATTTCCGAAAACACCGGCGTCGCGGTAACCGGCCGGGCCGCCGTCTCGCTGACCCAACCCGAGGGCGTGCCCCCGCTTGCCACCAGCTTACGATAACCGGCGCTGCCGGTGCGCACGACATTGGCGATGGCGCGAATCGGCGAAATCGCGCTGAGTGTCGATTCGATCAGGCTGTCGGTCTCCCGCGGCACGGCAAATCCGCCCTCGGCCCCCGTCGCCCCGGTGATGCTCTTCAACTCGACGCCCGCGTCGATGCCGCGACGCAGATAGCGTTCGACAAAGGCGGACCGTGCCGGGTCTTGCTCCGCACTTTTCAGCTGGACCCGGCCCATGCCCACGACATCCGCGTCGACCCGGGCCTTCAGCCCCGCAATCTCGGCCCGCAATGCGGTGATGGCCTGCGCATCGATGGCGTCCGCTGGTGCGGTGTCGGCCGGTTCGGCCGCGATATCTTGTGCTTTGAACTCAATCATTATTCAGTCTCCTCTCATGATGGCGTGTGGCCGGACGGCGCTCGATCAGCGAGCGCGGGTCGATGCGCGCGGCGGGCTGCATCGGCGTATTGACGATGCTGATTTCGATCAGGTCGAGCGCGCTGATCTCGCGGGTCGGCACCGCACCGCGGCCCGCGATGCCGGGCCGGCTCGTCCGGACCCGGTAGCCAAAGGATAAGCCGCTGACCCGACCATCGCGGATCATCGCCGCGACGGCGGCGGGGCATCCGGCGGCGGCGTCGACCTCGCCCGTCACGAACAGGCCCATGCCGTCCTCCCGCAGCGTGGTGATCGTGCCGATCCGGCGATCGGGCTGATGCTGCCACAATAACGGCAACGGGCTGCGTGCTGCCGCGAACGCGCCACGGCGAAGGATATCGCCGCCATTGTCACGCAGGTCGAACAGTGCGGCATAGCCCGCAAAACTCAGCGTAGCCACGCAGCGAAGCCGAACTTTATGGCGATGGCGATGAGCAATAACGCGAGGCAGCCCCGCACCACCCAATCGACGGCAGCGCGCCAGGCGCTGCGCTTTGCATCGCGCCAGGCGGCGAGCAGTTCACGCAGCTCGTGAATATCCTCCCGCGCTGCCGGGTCCGACAGGCCGAGCCGGTCGAGTGTCCGCGCGGCGCCCGCTTCGCTGGCCTGTTCGATGAGCGCGGCCAACGTCAATTCGTCGCCGCCCCGCCCCTGCGCCTGTGTGACCAGCTGGGCGAGGATGCTGGTTTCGCTCCATGGGTTGGACATCAGCGTCGCTCCTCGTCAGCGCGCGGCGCAATGTGGAGCAACGCCCGCTTTTCCTCTTCGGACAAAAATTCGGCGGCGCTCACTTGCGCCCACAATCGTTCGCGATCCTCCGACAGGGCGGGTATTTGGTCTAGGATGACCCGAAGCTCCTGCCCAGGCGTCGGCTGGCCCGACCATGTCGCCAGCGCCTGATCGATGCTGGTCAATATCGTGCCGAGCATCGGCAATATCGTTTGCCGCCACAGCGCTTTGGATGCTTCACGATAATTGGCATAGGTCGCGTCACCGGTGATGCCGATCAGCATGGGCGGCACGCCAAACGCCATGGCGATATCGCGCGCGGCGCTGTCCTTCAGCGAGCGGAAATCCATCTCGGCCGGGCTCAGGCTCAACGACTGCCATTTGAGGCCGCCTTCGAGCAGCATCGGTCGACCGGCATTGCTGCTGCCCTGGAACTGTGCCGCCAATTCATCACGCAAACGGTCAAACTGCGCCGCCGACAATGTACCGCCTGCCTCGCCGGGGTCATAGATGATCGCGCCCGACGGCCGCGCCGCATTGTCGAGCAAGGCGTGGTTCCAGCGCAGCGCGCTATTATGCAGCGCCACCGCCTGAATGGCCGCCGACAGGGCACCCACCCCATAATGGTCGTCGACGGGGTTGGTCGCCCGGACATGGATAATCGCCGTCCGGCCCAACGCGTCGCAACGCGGCAATCGCTGGGCCTGTCCACCAACCCGATAGGCATAGGCATGCGGCCACCCCTGCCCATCAAGCTCGATCGTGACGCGCTCGGGCCGCAGGGCATAGAGTTCTGCCGGGGCATCGCCTGCACCTGGCAAGACCTGAACATAGGCGTTGCCATGCAGCTGCAGGTGCAACGCCACCGTCTCCAGCAAAGGCTGTGCCGCACTGCGCGCCGACAGCAGCGTCAACAAATGTGACGGCCCGCTGATCGGCGCACCAGCAACGGCATCCGCGACAATCCGTGCGGCCCGCTGGGCAACGGGGTTGGACACAAAGGCGGCATGGACACGCTCTGCATAGCCGCCGGGAATGTGCGGCGCTGCGGCAAAGCCGCTGCCGGCCCAGCCGCTGTGGCGTAACAGCCGCGCCCGGCCATCCTTCGCCTCCGCATCGGCACCAGCCGGGGCGGGGCGCGCAGCAGGGCGGCCGCCCAAATAGCCAAATAGGTTCATCATCAGGCTCCTGACCCAAAACTCACTGCAATGGTCGCACCGCCGGCGGGTCGATGCCCTGTCCGGTCAGCGCATGAATGGCCCAGACCAGCGCGTCGGCGCGGTCGGGTGATCGGCCCGGTCCGACATAGCCGGCATGCGCGGTCATGCCGCACAGCTGGTCCTCCAGTCGGGCAAACACACCCTGGTGTTGCACCCGTCCCTGCGCATAGAGCAGCGCCACAGGCTCCGCCCGGACGCTCTTGCCGCGGCGTGCATGGACCAGCGTCACCGGCAGATCCGCATCGACATGGCGCAGCACCGCCCTCACCATGTCGCCCCCATTATTCGCTTCGGCGACGATCCGGTCAGCGCGCCAGCGATGCGTTGCCGCCTCGACGGCGCGCGCCCATTGTTCGGGCGACGCATTGTCCACACTGGCATCATCCAGCACCGCCAGCATCCCATCCTCCCGGCGGCCTGCAACGACGATGCCGCAACTGTCGCCGCCGCTGCTGGCGGGTGGATCGACCCCGACAACGATGCGCACCAGCGCCCCGTCTTCGGCGGGCAATGGCCCGGCGCGACAGCGTTCGATCATCGCGCGGGTCCACAGCGCCCCGGGCGTATCGCCGATCAGCTCGCCATGTATTTCCTGTCGCCCCAAATATGTGTCGCCATACAGCGCCTCCATTTGCGCCAGAAATGCCGGCGGCAAATTGGCGGCATTGGCGTGGCTCGGTCCACCCGATATGCGCGTTCCATGGCTGCCGAGGATCAGTTTGACGATCGGCACGGCGCGCGGCGTTGTCGTCGCCAGCACCCGCGGCTGGTCGCCGAGCCGCATTCCCATCATCAAATTGTTCCAGGCCGCGACCCCGCGCGCGCCACCATCGCCGCTGGTCGCCGACCAGCGCGCGACCTCGTCGGCCCAGGCAAAATGTTGCTGCGGACCGCGCAGGCTCTCGGGTTCCGCCGCCGAATAACAGGTTGCACTCGCGCCACCGGGCCAGATGACGCGGCGCAGCGCCGGTCGATAGGCGGGGCGCCCCCCATTGCCGGGCAGGCTCAACAACCCGCTCTCGCCTTCGATCATCACGTGGCGCACATCATCCTGCGTTGCACCGACCAGCGCGATGGAAACGCCCGGTTGACTGCGCGCCAGATGATTGACCCACTCGGCACCGGCGCGTGTCTTGCCAAAGCCACGTCCTGCCATGATCATCCACACCTGCCAGTCACCCGGCGGCGGCAATTGCGACGGCCGCGCCCGCATCAGCCAGCTCTCCGCCAACCGTGCTGCGGCATCCGGTCCGTAGTCGCGCTCTATGTGCGCCGCGATGTCGCGGATGGTGTCATCATCGCACTGGCTTAACAGGTCAGCCAGCGATCGATCATTGGCGTCCATCAGTCGCGTTGGTCTTTTCTATGCGCATGCGGACTTCGGCGGCCAGCGCGATCAGCGTCGCATGACCGTCACCACCCGCTGCCGCGCCGGCTGCATCCGTCGCGGCACGTGCCGCCAGCGCTTGCCGATGGGCCTGCAGCATCTGTCGGGCGAGTCCGGGCAAATCGCGCCTCGTCGTTTGACGCCGTACGCCGTCGGCATCTGTCTCGGTTACCGTTTCGCTGGTCACCCCGCCCAGCGCCATCGCGAGCAGGTGCAGCTCAAGCTGGGCATAGGCACGGTCGACAGCCATGTGCCATTGCCTGCGAAAACAGACGTCATGACTGTGCAGCGCCCAGACGGCCTCAACGCTCATGTTGGCGGCGCGACACGATTGTTCGACATCGCCTGTCCGGCTCAGCGTGGCGAAAAAAGCCGCCTGCTGCATTTCGTCCGCCCTATGGGCATCGCCATCCGCGCCCTTGCCCCCGGCGTCACCACCCGGCCACGCGAGGGTCAGCTTGGTCCGGTCACCGCCGTGGCCAATGTGCGACACCTGCGCGTCCTCTCTCCGCCGGGGCTGGCGGCCTCAGCACAGCCAAGCCATGCGCTGCGAACGCGCGAAACCCGACCGTGCAAGTATATTTCCAGATAGGGAGAATGCGACGCCAGCGGCGACTCGCAATTCTCAACGATGACTGACTTGTGCCATATCAGCGTTACGCTGTCAACTCTTTTCGCCTATTTGGTGATATTTCACCGAGTTTATTTTGGCAACGCTGCCAGCACGCTGTCCATTTTGGCATTGAGGCCGGCTATGCTCGGCCGCGCTGTCACCGTGTCCAGCCAGCGCGCCAGATCGGGGTACGCCACGGCATCAATGGCAAACCCCGCGCCTCTGATGTTGTTGAACATCACGGCCACCGCGATATCCGCCAGCGTCAGATCGTCCCCGACCAGGAAATCGCGACCGGACAATTGTCCGTCCAACCATGCCAAAAGCCGTGGCATATCCTTGGCCTCCGCCTCGTCCGCAGCGGCCAGGTCGCCCTCCCGCTTCATGAAATGGGGGAGGACGATGCGGTTAAAGAACATCTTGCCGCCTGCCGCCATCAATATGGTGTCGGCAAATTCGTCGTACCAAATGACCTGTCCCCGGGCCCGTGGTTCCGCCGGGATCAACGGCTTTTCGGGGTGTTTGGCGTCGATATAGGCGCAGATGGCGGTCGAATCCGCCAACAGGAAATCGCTGCCATCGTCGTTGGCACCGGTATCGCGCATCGCCGGCATTTTGCCGAACGGGCTTGCCTCCGCAAATTCCGGCGTGTCGCGTCCCATGCCGCCGCCGCGCAGCTCGACCTCTACGCCCTTTTCCGCCGCCAGCATCAACACTTTGCGGACAAATGGCGACATGATGGCGCCGTAGACAATGATCATGATGCTATTTTCCTATGGCGACCGCCAACTCAATCCCGCCAGCTGCTGTCGATCTTGTCGACCTTGCGCACCATCGCGTCAAATTCGGCACGCCCCGATGAACCGGGGATGGCGGCCAGATACAGGTCGCGTTGATGCACCGCGATGACATCGTCGCCGACCATCACGGGCTTGCCCATGCTCATCGTCGCCATCTGGATTTCGCAGGCGCGTTGCAGCGCCCAATATTTGATGAACGCATCGGGCAACGACTTGCCCATCACCACCGGACCATGATTTTTGAGCATGAGGATGCGCTTGTCGCCCAGATGTTCGACGAGCCGCACGCCTTCTTCCTCACGCACCGTCACACCTTCAAAATCATGATAGGCGATCTGTCCCATGAAATTGCAGGCATAGAAATTGGTCGGCTGGAGCCCGCCATCAAGGCTGCACACCGCCATGGTCGCGGTCGTGTGTGTATGGATGATGGCATGGGCATCGGGCAGCACGCGGTGGAACAGGCTGTGCTGGACAAAGCCGGCCTTGTTCACATGCCACGGGTTGTCGGAATCGAGCTTGTTGCCGTCAATGTCGATCTTGACCAGGCTGGACGCCGTCACCTCGCTGAAATGCATGCCATAGGGGTTGATGAGGAAGGCGCCTTCCTGATCGGGCAGCTTGACCGTGATATGATTGAAAATCATCTCGTCCCACCCGAACATCGCAAAAATGCGATAACAGGCGGCGAGCTCGCGCCGCGCCTCCCATTCTGCGTCGCTCCAGCTATTGGGCAATTGCGCTGCGGTCGCCATGGTCGATTCTCCTTCTCGCATCCGGTCCGATGATCAAATGATAAGCCGGACGATTACCGGTGTCGAGCACCTGAGATTATCGGCTGGCCGCAGCCGCCGCATCAAATTGGGCAAGCTGGTCGGCCATCGGCGCGGCGGTCATCCGGCTGACCAGCCACAATGAGAGGCCGGCCACGGCGAAACCGGGCACGATTTCATAGAGGGCCGCCGACCAGCCAAGGCCGATCCAGATGATGACCGTCGCGGCGCCGCCGACCATCCCGGCCATCGCCCCCCAGCGTGTCGTGCCGCGCCACCACAGGGCCGCAATGATGACCGGTCCGAATGCTGCCCCAAAACCGGCCCACGCGTTGGAGACGAGGCTGAGGATGCTGCTGTCCGGGTTGAGCGCCAGAAAGGCCGAAACGGCCGCCACGATCAGCACAGAAGCGCGGCCGATGGCCACGACGCTGCGCTCGCTGGCGTCGGTACGGATGACACCGCGCCAAATATCCTCGGCCAGGCTCGATGCCGTGACCAGCAGTTGCGACGATATGGTCGACATGATCGCGGCAAGGATCGCCGCGAGCAGGAAACCGGTTATCAGCGGGTGGAACAGGGTCCGGGCCATCAGGATAAAGATTGTTTCCGGGTCGCCCAGCCCACCGGCGGCACCGCCTTGCCCCTGCGCAATCCAGATCGCGCCGATCAAGCCGGTGGCGATGGCGCCCGCCAGACTGACCGTCATCCAGGCGATGTTGATGCGCCGCGCGATCGGCAGGTCTGCCACCCGGCGGATTGCCATGAATCGCACGATGATGTGCGGCTGGCCGAAATAGCCCAGGCCCCATGCGGCAGCACTGATAACCCCGATCACCGATGTGCCGGTCAGCCAGTTGGTCAGCGTACCGGGCGCGACGCCGCGAGCGCCCTCTGTCACCGCGAGCCCAGCGGCGATGCTGCCCCAACCGCCAATCTGGCTGACAGCCACAACGGGCACCAGCACCAGACCGACGAACATGATGCACCCCTGCACAAAATCGGTCAGGCTGACGGCCAGAAACCCGCCGAACAGCACATAGATGACGACGATCCCGGCGGCCATCGCCAGCCCGGCCTCATAATCCATGGCGAGCGCACTCACCGCGAACTTGCCGCCCGCGACCATGCCGGCACTGCAATAGAGCGTGAAAAAGACGATGATAACGCTCGCCGCAACCATTCTGAGCATATGGCTGGTATCGCCAAACCGTTCCTCGAGAAAATCGGGGATGGTGATCGCATCGTTGGCGATTTCGGTATAGGTGCGCAGGCGCGGCGCCACCACGCGGTAATTGAGATAGGCCCCGACGGTCAGCCCGATGCCGATCCACGCCGCCGCCAGCCCCTGCGAATAGACGGCCCCCGGCAGCCCCATCAGCAACCAGCCCGACATGTCGCTCGCCCCTGCCGACAAGGCAGTGACGGCGGGGCCGAGGTCGCGCCCGCCCAGCATATAGCCCTGGGCCGTGACTTGCGATTTGCGCCAGGCGTATAATCCGATGCCGATCATCAGCACGAAATAGCCCGACAGGCTGACCCACCCCATTGTCTGCATATGCACCCGCTCCCTCTATGTTAGGGCTAGGCTGCGACGGTTGCGATGGCAATGCTTGTCGCATAGTCTGTGCGGTGGAGGGAGCACGACGATGGCCCAAAACCGCATCGCCACTTTTGCCGAATTCTGGCCATTTTATCTGCGCGAACACAGCAAGCGTCACACGCGGGCGCTGCACTATATGGGAACGACGCTGGTGGTGCTGTTCGCGCTCGCCGCACTGTTCTCCGGACGCTATTGGCTGTTCGCCGCCATGCCGTTTGCCGGTTACGCCTTTGCCTGGGTCGCGCATTTTGCAGTGGAGCATAACCGCCCGGCAACCTTCACCTATCCATTGTGGAGCCTTGCCGCCGATTTCAAAATGTGGTGGTACTGGCTGACGCGGCGTCTCGGCGCGGAGTTGACGCGCGCAGGCGTGCGCTAGCTAACCAGCCCGCGTGAGGCGGATGTCCACCTCATGCGTGACGTGCGACCATTCTTCAGTCGCGCGCAAGGCGGTCAGCAACTGGTCGAACTGACCTTCCGCCTCGGGTGCATATTCGAACCATGTCAGAAAATCGAACGGCTGCGCCAGGTCGCGGCCGTGATAGAGGCGGCGCGCGATCGCCGGTAATGCGCCCATGCCAATGCCAGTGTGCTGGGACCGGACAAAAACATCCAGTCGCTCGTCTTGCGCCATGGCCCACCATGCGTCCGACTTGCTCATGGGGATCAGCGCGGCCCTGGTAGCCTCTGGCCGACCAAGCGGGGCCTGGATTGCTGTCAGATCGGCGCGATCCCGTTTCGACGCATAACGCAAATTGCTGGTCGTCCCGGCCAACGTCCACGCCGAACTGTCGGCGGGGGCCGCGGCGGATATGGACAGGCGAGCCGCGTTCGCCACGGTGTCGCCGGTTATCGCGGTAATGGCGGTGATGGCCCATTGGCCATCGGCGCCACCGCTGAAATAGGCCGTCCGATTATCGTCCACCGGCGTGCATCCCTGCTTAGTGATGCACATCTTTCGGGCGGAGCAGTGTGATGGTTACATCCCCGCGGCGGTATCGCGCGATCAACCGGCCTTGCGGACGAACACGCAGCCGGCCGAATAGCCCGCACCGAACGAACAGATAAGTCCATTATCGCCGCTCGACAGGTCATCGCTATGTTTGTGAAACGCGATGATCGACCCGGCGGATGAGGTATTGGCATAGGTATCGAGCACGGTCGGGCTTTCGTCCGGACTTGCCTCATGGCCGAACACACGCTGCGCGATCAGCCGGTTCATATTGGCATTGGCCTGATGCAACCAGATGCGCCGCATCACATCACCGGACAGGCCCAGCTTGTCCATCTCGGCGACGATCATCGCCGCGACCATCGGCACGACTTCCTTAAATACCTTGCGCCCCTCCTGAATGAATAGCTTGTCATCGTCATCACGACGGTCGGGGTCGGTACGGTTTAGAAAGCCGAAATTGTTGCGGATATTATTGGAAAATACCGTCTTGAGCTTGGTCGAAAGGATCTGCCAATGACCAGCCGGCGCCATGTCCTGTGCTTCGACCAGCACGGCGGTTGCCACGTCACCGAAAATGAAATGACTGTCGCGGTCCCGCCAGTTGAGGTGGCCGGACGTAATCTCCGGGCTTACTACAAGCACGCTTCGGGCGTTGCCGGCACGAATGAAATCGGCGGCAGCCTGGATACCAAAGGTCGCCGAAGAACAGGCGACGTTCATGTCAAAACCAAAGCCCTGAATGCCGAGCGCGTCCTGGATTTCGACGGCAATGGCCGGGTACGGGCGCTGCAGGCTGGCACAGGCGCACAGGACCGCATCGACATCGGCCGTATCACGCCCTGCGCGCGAGAGCGCCTCACGCGCCGCCGCCACGCCGATTTCCGCCATGATCGACAATTGGTCGTTGGGCCGTTCAAGGTCGCGCGGGCGCATCACCGCCGGGTCGAGCACGCCGGCCTTGTCCATGACATAGCGCGCCTTGATACCGCTCGCCTTTTCGATGAAGTCGACATTGCTCGATTCCAGGGCGACGATCGCGCCGCTGGCGATAGCGTCCGCATGGGCGGCATTATGCAAGTCAACATAACGGTTAAAGCTGTCGACCAGTTCGGCGTTGCTGATCGATTCGGCCGGAGTGAACAGGCCGGTGGCGGAGATGACGGGCTGGGTCTGAGTCATGCGGCGCTGATTAGCGCGCCAGCCGGACCAGAGCAAACGCTGTGATGCATGTGGCATGGCGGCATTGACAAGCACCCATCATGGTTAACATCCTGTCAACCTGTCAGGCGCATGATGCGCTGATGGACACTGAGTGAGTCAACGCAGTTCTGATTGGTGAAAGGGGCAACATGACCATCCGCAACCAACGCCCGAATGGCGACATGGCGATCGCAGAAATGAAGGAATTCGCCAGCTTTCCGTCGCGCACGCAACGCTACATCCGTCGCTCGCTCGACATCGGGCTTGACCGCGACAATGCGATCGAACGCTGGTCGCGCGACGTCGTGGAGGAAGCCGGCATCCGCGTGCAGGAACGCGTGTACATGCGGCTGGACGAAGTGCGCCACGCCATCCCCGACGACAGCGGCATCGACAGTGTCGGTCAATTTATGGGCGGGCTGATCGCGGTGTCGGCATTCGACCTGGGTCAGGACCGGTTGCCGAATTTTTCGGCCTATCGTTTCCTGTACGAACGCCTGCTCGGCGCGGGGGCGCGGCCCTGGTTGCCCGGCGCATTTTGCGCGGCGGCGGCGATGCCGCATCTTCAGCCGGATCGGCGCAAATCACTGCTGATGTCGCTGGGCGAAGGCGCGGCGACGGCGCCCGGCTGGTCATCGCGCGAGCCAAGCTTTTTCCCCGCGTGGGTTGAAAAGATCGACGACAATAAACCGGCCCATTGACGCACCGGCGTTCGCCACGCCCCGCGGCTCAGCTCATCGCGCGATAAATGCCATAACCGCTGGTGATGATCAGCACCGTGCCGACCATCACCAGCAGGGTTTTGGCCGGAATGCGTTTGGCAAGGATGGCACCGAGCGGAGCCGCCGCGACGCCGCCAATCAACAGGCCGACGACCGCGACGCTGAACTGCGCGGCACCCAAGTGCCAGATGAAGGTCGCAGATATCGCTACTGTCAGGAAAAATTCGACGGCATTGACCGTGCCGATCACCTTGCGCGGTTCCGCGCCCTGCAGCAACAGGTTGGATGTCACAACCGGGCCCCAGCCCCCGCCGCCGGCCGCGTCCAAAAACCCGCCAACCAGTCCCAGCGGGGCGACAATTTTCGGGTTGCTGATGCGCAGCTGGTGGTCCAGCCCCCGCCACAGCAGCCACAGCCCGATCAGCGCCAGATAGCCGAGCACATAGGGGCGGACCGCAGCGCCATCGACATTGCTCAGAATATAGGCGCCCAGCACGCCGCCGATCACGCCGGGCAACAGCAAACGCAGAAACAGCCTGCCGTCGATGTTGCGATGAATCAGATGGCTGATGCCGGAAATGCCGGTGGTAAAAACCTCCACCGTATGCGTCTTGGCACTGGCGAGCGCGGGCGGCACCCCGACCACACCGACCAGCAAAGTCGACATGATCACGCCGAACGCCATACCCAGGGCGCCGTCGACCAACTGCGCCGCGAAACCGACCAGAATGAAGGGGACGAGCGCGCCCCAGTCGATGGCCATGATGTCAAACGGCGCCAGATCCATGGGAATTCACTCCGCCGTGCGATCAGAGACATCAGCTATGCCGCGATTCGACTGCCGCGCCTATCAAGATTTTCTTTGGGCGGCCGAGCCCCGCAGGGCCGCCTTCACACCCCCGCTTCGGCGGCGAGCCGGTTAAGGTTGCCCATGGCGGCCATCGCATTGGCGCGTAACTCGCCAAGCAGGGCCATCTTGTCGGCATCATCCCGGTCGACCGCGGCAATCACCTTGCCAAACCCGTCAAGCCGACTGTCGCGGATCCAGCGACTCAACCCGTCGTCCTGCATCCACTGGAACTGGTTCATCATGTTGGCGATGTTGCTGCGCAGATACATCGGCAGGTCATGGGGAAAGGGCACCGTCGCGCACAGCCGGTTCTTGGTCGCGTCATCGGGGTATTGCAGCTCGACATGGGCGATCAGCGCCGCGCTGAACGCCGGTTGCGGCACCCGCACCAGTTGCGGCGTAATCTTATCGCCCTCAAAAATCGGGCAGCCTTCGCGCCGCTCGACGGCCGAAGCGGTGCAGTCGATATAGAGCGTGTTGGCAGGCATTGCCGCGTGGCCACCCTCGAGTTCGAGCCCGCTGCCGGTGACCTTCTGGACATGGCCAAGCCGGATGACGTTGGTAATCCGGCGCAGCACCTCCACCTCGCCAATCGACATGGTCGCATAGTGGAACATGGTGGGCCGCACGTCCGGGTCGATGCGCAGCAACACGCCGGCTGCTTCGAGCCGGTCGAATATATCGTCAAGGCTAGATGCCTGTGCAAACGCCTTCATCTGTGCGGCCTGCCCGCCGATGACGTCGTCGAAAAATTCGATCCCCGGTTGTGTGCGGCGGCGATTGAGCAGCCAGCTGTCGCGCGGCACGACCCAGCTGATGCTGTCGGGCGATGCCCCCGAACCCAGCAACCACACGCCCGCATCCATTGCGGTTTTGCCTGCACCGATGATGACGAAATGGTCCGGCCGCGGCGCCCCGCTCAACCACAAATGCGGCAGCGCGTTGGGCGGGACCAGCCTGACACCGTCGGCCACATCATATTTTGGTTTGTGCGTGGCGGGGACGGTCGTGCCAAAGAAAGTGGCGTCGACCGTTTTGCGGCGCACATGGACCGTTGTTTCCTCACCCGACAGCAGGGACACAAAGCGGCCGTCACCGCGATAGTCCGCCATCGGGAAATAATTGACGCGGCCGGACGGGAGCAATTGCTGACGCATCACCGCATCGAAATAGCCGCTGACCTCGGGTCCGGACGCCAGTTCATAGAGGCCCGCATTGACGCCGACCGCATCCTTGCGCCCGCTGCCCAGTTGCATCGAGTTCACGCCGTAAAAGGCCGACGGCTGATGCAGCGCCACAAAGGAATAGGCATCGTTCCAGTGCCCGCCCGGCTTTCCATGCCGGTCGACGATGGTGATGTGGGCGTCGCTTTCCGCCAGCAATGTATCAGCAAAGGCGAGCCCGACTGCCCCCGCTCCGACCACCAGATAATCCGTTTCGACCTGACGCATGAGCTTCGTTCCTATCTGCCGCGAAAATGGTCGCGGGCATAATCGATAAAAGCGCGCAATTTGGGCATCACCTGACGCTTGCTGGGGTAATAGAGGAACAGGCCCGATTGCGGCAGCGCAAATTCCTCAAGCGCGATCTCCAGCCGTCCGTCCGCCACGTGCTGCTCGACGGTCGGCTCTGCAACATAGGCGATGCCCGCACCCGTCTCCGCAGCTGTCAGGTGGGCGGTAAAATCGTTGACGGTCACCTGGCCCGACACAGGCACGTCGATGTGCCGGTTTCCGGACAGGAACGTCCAAGGCATATAGGCCCCCGACGCCAGTTTGACGCGGATGCAGCTATGATCCTTCAGCTGCATCGGTTCTGCGGGCTTGCCATGGCGCGCGAAATATTCGGGCGTCGCCACCGCCAGCAGCTTATATGGCTCGCTCAGCCGCACGGCGACCATGTCCGCCTGCAACAGTTCGCCCGGGCGCACCCCCGCATCAATCCCCGCCTCGACCAGGTCAATCAGCTTGTCATCGGCAACGATGTCGACGGCGATATCAGGGTAGGCCTCGCAAAATCCGGCGAGGATGGGGCCAAAGAGGTGCGGGATCGCGACCCGCGGTACTGACAGGCGTAAAGTTCCCGTCGGCCGGTCGCCCAACGTCCGCGCCGCTGACAGCGCCTCGCCAATGCTGGCATAGGCGGGCGCGGCCTGGTCATGAAAGATCCGTCCCGCCTCGGTGAGCCCGACGCTGCGCGTCGTCCGGCTGAGCAACGGCACCCCGACCCGGTCCTCCAGCGCGCGGATCGTCTGGCTGATCGCAGAGGGCGTAACCCCCAGTTCCGCCGCCGCCGCGGTAAAGCTGCGCCGTTCGGCCACGCGCAGGAAAGCCTCCACGCCGTCGAGCGCACCGCGCGCCTTTGATGAGCCCTGCTTCATAGTCTTTCCACATTATGATGGATTATCAAATAAGGGAAGCGCCCCTATATAGGTTGCATAAGAAAACGAAAACCCGTCAACGACCCAAGAAAAGGAACTCCCCCATGTCACGCTTTCCGCTCTCCTCCATCGTCCTCGCTGCCACTTTCACGCTGGCTCCCCTGGCTGCCCTGACCGCTCCGGTCGCTGCACATGCCCAGTCGAACAGCGACTATCGCTGCACCGATCTGCCGCAGCAGGTCAGCCGCGCTGCCGCCAATTCGACCGACGCCAACGCCGTGCAGCGTGCTCAGCGTTTCATCACCAACGGCCGTGCGCTGTGCAACGTCCGCGCTGATGGCGAAGCCGCACGTCAGTATCGCACCGCGCTGCGCATCCTTGGCGTGGACGAAGTCCGTCCGACCGACCCGCGTCAGGTGGCAGACGCCAACGCGACCCCTGCCGGCAACTAAACCCTCCGGCCGACCTGACCCGTTCAGCTAGTGTGGTGGATTTGAGATTCGCACTATCGTTGCGGCCCCGATGGGGCGTATTTCAAATCCGTAAACCACACTTGAGTCAAATAATTGCGAGCGACCCGGATGAATCTGAAGTCCGCTTGACGCTGTT
>CAZAWL010000001.1:0-31670 GCA_964488705.1 uncultured Sphingopyxis sp. | reverse complement strand
GCCGGTGGCCCTGACGTCGAGCGCGCCGCGAAAGATAAAGGGGAAACCGAGGACATTATTGACCTGGTTAGGATAGTCCGAGCGGCCGGTGGCGATGATGCAGTCGGGCCGCACCGCCTTGGCCGCCGGCGGGGTAATTTCCGGGTCAGGGTTGGCCATGGCAAAAATGATCGGCTGTTTGGCCATTTTTTCGAGCATGTCGGGGCGCAGCGCGTCCTTTGCCGACAGGCCGAGGAAGATGTCGGCGCCGACCAGCGCATCCTCCAGCGTGCGCGCTTCGGTTTTGGCGGCATGGGCGGACTTCCACTGGTCCATGCCTTCGGTGCGTCCCTGGTAGATGACGCCCTTGCGGTCGCACATGATGACATTGTCGGGCCGCACCCCCATCGATTTGATGAGCGAGGTACAGGCGATGGCTGCGGCGCCGGCGCCGTTGACGACGACCTTGACCTCATCCAGCTTGCGCCCCGTCACTTCGCAGGCGTTGATGAGACCCGCGGCTGAAATGATCGCGGTGCCGTGCTGGTCATCATGCATGACGGGGATGTTCATGCGTTCCTTGAGCGCCTGTTCGATGATGAAACATTCGGGCGCCTTGATATCCTCCAGGTTGATGCCGCCAAAGCTGGGCTCCATCAGCGCCACCGCCTCGATAAAGGCCTGGGGGTCTTCGGTCGCCAGTTCGATGTCGATCGAATCGACGTCGGCAAAGCGTTTGAACAGGACCGCCTTGCCCTCCATCACCGGTTTGGAGGCCAGCGGCCCCAGATTGCCCAGCCCCAGAATCGCGGTGCCGTTGGAGATCACGGCGACGAGGTTGCCCTTGGTTGTATAGTCATAGGCGGTGGCGGGATCATCGGCGATGGCGCGCACCGGCACCGCGACGCCGGGCGAATAGGCAAGGCTGAGGTCGCGCTGGGTCGCCATCGGCTTGGACGCGATAATTTCCACTTTCCCGGGCCGGCCCGTGGAATGGTAAAACAGGGCCTCGCGCTCCGAAAACTGGATTTTGGATTCGCCGCTCACCGCTTATTCCCCCGACTTGATACTCCGTCATGCCTGACGGACAGTTTCACCCGTTTTTTGCGACGTTAGCGGCAATTTCCCCCCCTCGGCAAATTGTTTCGGGGCAAAGGCTTGCATCACGCCATGGGGTCACTAGGCACAATCGCATGACGGCCAAGCCCGCCCCGACCGCGCCAGCACCTGCGGCCCCGCCGCCTACGCCCATGATGGCGCAATATTTCACGCTCAAGGCAGAGGCGGGCGACGCGCTGCTCTTTTATCGCATGGGCGATTTTTTCGAGCTGTTCTTTGATGACGCGCGCGCCGCCGCCGCGACGCTCGACATCGCGCTGACCAGCCGCGGCGACCATGGCGGCGAACCGGTGCCGATGTGCGGCGTGCCCGTCCATGCTGCCGAATCCTATCTCGCCCGGCTGATCCGCGCCGGCCACCGCGTCGCCATCGCCGAGCAGGTGGAAACGCCGGAGCAGGCGCGCGCCAAGCGCGGGTCAAAGGCGCTGGTGGCGCGGGCCATCGTCCGCCGGGTGACGCCGGGCACGCTGACCGAAGAAGCCCTGCTCGACAGCAAAGCGGCCAATTGGCTTGTCGCGCTGGCCGAAAGCAGCGGGGAACAGGCGTGGGCCGCCGTCGATATCTCCACCGGCAGCTTTGAATTGGGGCTGTTGAGTGATGGCGTGGCGGCAGAGCTGGCGCGCTTGTCGCCGGCGGAAGTGATCGTGGCCGAAGGCGGCCCGCTCGCGGCGGCGGTGCCCCCCGCATTGCTGCATCAACGCCCGCGGCGCGACTTTGACAGCGGCCGTGGCGAAGACCGGCTGAAGGCGTTGTACCGGGTCGCCACGCTGGATGGATTTGGCGACCTGTCGCGGGCCGAACTAAGCGCGGCGGGCGCCCTGCTCGCCTGGCTGGATCAGGCGCATGCCGCGCGCTTTCCCTGGCTGCAGCCGCTCCGGCGACGCGCTGCGGGCGGCTTCATGCTGATCGATGCGGCGAGCCGCGACAGCCTCGAAATCCTGCGCGCCAATGTCGGCGGCCGCGATGCCGGACGCAGCGGCAGCCTGTTCGCGGTGGTCGACCGCACCGTCACCGGCGGCGGCGCACGGCAATTGGCGGCGGATCTTGCTGCGCCGCTCGCCGACAAGGCGGCGATCATCGCCCGCCTGGACCTCGTGCAGTGGGCGCTCGACGATACGCGGCGCCGTGGCCGGATTCGCGATGTGCTGGCGAGCCTGCCCGACATTGCCCGGGCGGTCGGGCGGATCAGTGCCGGACGCGGCAGCCCGCGTGATCTTGGCGCGCTGCGTGACGGGTTGGATGCGGCGCGGCTGTTGCGGGAGGAGCTGGGCGGGTTGGCCGACTTGCCGCCGCTGCTGTCGCAGCTGTTGCCACAGCTCGATGGGCATGGCGCGCTGGTCGACGAACTGAGCCGTGCCCTCGTCCCCCAGCCGCCGACCGAAAGTGCGGGGGGCGGTTTTATCGCCAGCGGCTATGACGCCGCGCTCGATGCCTTGCGCGACACCGCGTCGGGCGGACGCAGGGCGATTGCCGCGCTCGAGGCGCAATATCGTGCCAGCACCGGCATCGCTGCGCTCAAGATCAAGCATAATGCGGTGCTCGGCTATCATATCGAGGTAACGGCGCGGCAGGCTGATGCATTGATGGCCGCCGATTCCGGTTTTACCCACCGTCAAACGCTGGCCGGGGTGGTGCGGTTCAACGCCCCGGCACTGGCCGAACTGGCCGCCTCGGTGGTGCAGGCCGGTGCCCATGCGATCGCGGCGGAGGCGGCGCACCTCGAATCGCTGCTCTCGCTCGCGACGGCGCGTGCCGACGCGATTGCCGCCAGTGCCGCGGTGCTGGCGCGGATCGACGTTGCCTGTGCGCTCGCCGTCCGGGCGGAGGAGGGCGGCTGGTGTCGCCCCGACATTGCCGACGAAGCCTGCCTGATCGTCGAGGGCGGTCGCCACCCGGTGGTCGAGGCCGCGCTGGCCGACAGCGGCGAACGCTTTGTCGCCAACGACGCCGGGCTGACCCCCGATAACCGGCTGTGGTTGATTACCGGCCCCAATATGGGCGGCAAGTCGACATTTTTGCGGCAGAATGCGCTCATCATCCTGCTCGCGCAGGCGGGCAGCCACGTGCCCGCCCGCTCTGCGAGGGTGGGATTGACCGATCGCCTGTTCAGCCGCGTCGGCGCGTCCGACAATCTGGCGCGCGGGCGGTCCACTTTCATGGTCGAAATGGTCGAAACCGCCGCCATATTGACGCAGGCAACCGACCGGTCGTTCGTCATATTGGACGAGGTGGGGCGCGGCACATCGACCTATGACGGTCTGGCGCTGGCCTGGGCGGTCGTGGAAGCGGTGCATGGCGGCAACCGCTGTCGCTGTCTGTTCGCCACCCACTATCATGAATTGACCCGGCTCGCCGAACGGCTCGATTCGCTGTCGCTGCACCATGTCCGCGCGCGCGAATGGCAAGGCGATCTGGTGCTGTTGCACGAACTGGCG
Source organism: uncultured Sphingopyxis sp. (assembly GCA_964488705.1). GTDB lineage: Bacteria > Pseudomonadota > Alphaproteobacteria > Sphingomonadales > Sphingomonadaceae > Sphingopyxis. The sequence continues at coordinate 28,137 of CAZAWL010000001.1, read as the reverse complement.
GATGGACCGGCCGACCGGTCATACGGGCTCGCCGTCGCCAGACTGGCCGGGGTGCCGTCGGCCGTGGTGCGCCGTGCCGAAGGGGTGCTGAAGAAACTGGAGGCGGGGCGGGAATCGACCGGCGGTCTGGCGGCCGGACTGGACGACCTGCCGCTGTTTGTCGCGCTGGCGCAGCCACAGGATGACGTGCCCCCGCCCGACCCGTTGCGCACCGCGCTGACTGATGTCGATGTCGACGCGCTGAGCCCGCGCGAAGCCCTCGACCTCGTCTATCGGCTCAAGGCGATGGCCCGCAGCGATACGGTGGGGTAGTATCGCGGATCATGGCCGACCTGTTTTCCAATCTGGAGGATCGCCGCGCGATCATCGACCGCCGCGCCCTGTGGGACGTGCTGGTCGATGTTGGCGAGGGACAGCGGTCGGGCCCCGACAAACGGGCTGCGCTGACCACATTGCTCAAAACCGCGCTCGATGACGGCCGGGCCGAAATTGCCCAACGCCTGCTTGACCGGCCGTCGCAGGGCCGCGATGCCGCCAATGCCCAGGCATTCCTGATCGACCAGATCGTGCGCCTGCTGCACGATTTCACAGTGCGCTACCTCTATCCCTCGGGCAGCCGGTCGGCCGGTGAACGGCTGACGCTGATCGCGGTCGGTGGCTACGGCCGCGCCGAAATGGCCCCGTTCAGCGATGTCGATATCGGTTTTCTGACACCGTTCAAGCAAACCAGCTGGGTCGAACAGGTCATCGAATCCATGCTCTATTCGCTGTGGGACCTCGGGCTGAAGGTTGGCCATAGTTCGCGGTCGCTCGACGAAATGGTGCGGATGGCCAATGCCGACCTCACCATCCGCACGGCATTGCTCGAGGCGCGCTATATCTGGGGTGACCGCACGCTTTATGCAGAGGCATCGGCGCGTTTTCTGGCCGAGGTGGTGCACGGCACCGAGCGTAATTTCGTCGCCGACAAATTGACGGAGCGCGATGAACGCCACCGCCGCATGGGCGACAGCCGCTATGTCGTCGAACCCAACGTAAAGGATGGCAAGGGCGGGCTGCGAGACCTGCAAACGCTGTTCTGGATCGGCAAATATCTCCACAAGGTGCGTTCGGCCGCCGAGCTGGTCGATGCCGGTTTGCTGACCCCGGCAGAGCTGCGGCAATTTGCGCGGGCGGAAAATTTCCTGCTCGCCGTGCGGTCGCACCTGCACATCCTCTCCCGCCGGGGCGAGGACCGGCTGACCTTTGACATGCAGCGCGACATTGCGGAACGGATGCGCTTTGCCGACCGGCCGGGTAAATCGGCAGTCGAACGGTTCATGAAGCTCTATTTCCTTCATGCAAAAACGGTGGGCGACGTCACCGGTGTGTTTCTGGCCCATCTCGACGACCAGATGGCCGCCCGCGGGCGGCGTTTCCTGCCGTCGATCCGCCGGCGCCCGCGCAAGCTGGAAGGTTTCGTGCTCGACCGTGGCCGATTGGCCGTGCCCGACGACCAATGGTTTCGCGACGACCCGGTGCGGTTGATGCAATTATTCGCTCTGGCCGACCGGCACGGGCTCGAAATCCACCCCTCGACGATGCGGCTTGCGCGACGCGATGCCGGCCGCATCACCACCAGCGTGCGGCGCCGGCCCGAATCCAACGCGCTGTTCCTGCAGGTGCTGACCAGCCCGCGCGACCCGGAAACGGTGCTGCGTTGGATGAACGAGGCGGAGGTGTTCGGGCGCTTCATCCCTGATTTCGGACGCGTCGTCGCCCAGATGCAATTCGACATGTACCATCATTATACCGTCGATGAGCACAGCATCCGCGCCATCGGCTTGCTCGCGCGGATTGAAAAGGGCGAATTCAAACAGGATCATCCGCTCGCGACGGCCATCATGGGTCAGCTCAGCATGCGCCGCGCACTCTATGTCGCGGTGCTGATGCACGACATCGCCAAGGGGCGCGGCGGCGACCACAGCATATTGGGCGCCGAACTGGCGTTGCGTGTGTGCCCGCGGCTCGGCCTGTCGCCGGCGGAATCGGAAACGGTATCCTGGCTGATCCGCCACCATCTGTTGATGTCGGCGACGGCGTTCAAACGCGACATCGCCGATGCCAAAACGGTGCAGGATTTCGTCCAGGTCGTTCAAAGCCCCGAACGGTTGCGGCTGTTGCTGGCGCTGACCGTGGTCGACATCCGTGCCGTCGGCCCGGGCGTATGGAACGGGTGGAAACGGCAATTGCTGACTGACCTGTTCGACGCGGCAGAGGAAATGTTGCGGCTGGGCCACAAACAACGCGGGCGCGCGGCGCGGATCGCGGAACGCAAGGAGGAGGTGGCGGCGCTGTGCGGCCTGCCGCCCACGCAATTCGCCAAGCTCGCGCGACGATTGCCCGACAGTTACTGGATCGCGGAACCGGCGGATGTGGCGGCGAGCAACCTCGCCCTGATGGCCGATGGTTGTGGCGACGGGCTGGTGACCGAGGCGCGCTTTGACGCCGACCGCCACGCCACGCTGGTCACCGTGCATGCGCATGACATGCCGGGCCTGTTTTTCCGTACCGCAGGGGGAATCCACCTCGCCGGCGGCAACATCATCGACGCACGCATCCACACGACGCGCGACGGCCTCGCCATCGATAATTTTCTGGTTCAGGACCCGCTGGGCCGACCCTTTCGCGAAGAAGCCCAAATCGCGCGGTTACAGCGGGCGATCGCCGATGCGCTGGCGGGGCGCGGACGGCTGGCCGACCGGCTCGCTGCCAAGCCGCTGGCGCGCACGCGGGCAGAGGCGTTTCGTATCCAGCCCTCGGTGGTGATCGACAATCGCGCATCGAACCGCTTTACGGTGATAGAGGTGAATGCACAGGACCGCCCGGCCTTGCTCAACCAGCTCGCCTATGCGCTGTTCCAGTCCCGCCTGACGGTACACAGCGCCCACATCGCCACCTATGGCGAGCGCGCGGTCGACGTATTCTACATCACCGACATGCTGGGCGGCAAAATCGATTCCAAGCAGCGACTGCGCGGGATCGAACGGCGGCTGATAGCTGCAGCGGCCGATGATGGCAGTGACGACACGGTACTTGATGCGTCCGGCGACGGCGATTTGGCATCGCCGGTCGATGAAGCCGCCGAATAGCCGCGACCGGCCGGCCGCCAGTGTGATTCCATCGATACCGAGTAGTGATTAACGCGCCGTCGCGGCCCCCCGGCTATCGCCCGGTTCGATGATGGCCGCCGCCTCTATCAGGTCGAGCGCGCGTCGCGCATCGTGCAGCCGCCGGGCATCGTTGAGCCAGGATTGCGCCGCCGCCGACCCGCCGCCGGGCATCGATTCAACCTCCGTAATCGCCATGTCCAGCCGCCCGGCAGCGAGTGCGCGCTGCGCCCGCTGCAATTTCTGCACAGGCACCTGCGACGGTGCATTGGCGGGGCGAATGATGATCAACGACGACAGGCTTTCGCCGATCTGCGCCAGCCAGCTGGCATCGCCATTGTTCATCAGGCTGGGTCCGAGGGCGTCGAGCCGCTGGATCAAGTCTTCCTGCAGCACCGGGCGCGCGGTCGCGGACAGGATGGATTGGACGGCGTTGGGCTGGGTCTCGCCGAAACGCAGCCGCACCTGCGCCTCCATCGCGCCGAGGCTCAGCCCGCGGTCGATCGCGCGCCGCGCGGCAAAGGCAACGAGGATCGCCTCTGCCTTGGCGGCATTGCCCGATGCGCTGTTCGCCTGAATCGAAATGCGCGACAGCCGCTCCTCCAGCGCAGCAATGCGGGCCGACAATTCGGCGGGCTGGCTTGTCGTCAGCGGAATGGCGACGGCCGGTGGTGCCAGCGGGGCCACATTGGGCGCTACGCTCGCGGGTCGCCCTGTCGCCGGGGGCGCATTGCCGATCTTTGCCTCGTCGGCCGCCGACTGCTGAATCCACATGCTGGCGAGCCAGCCGCCACCGATCACGCCGATCAGCAGCGTCAAAATGATCGCAATCGTGGTGAGTCGCCAGGGTGAGCGCGCCGCCTCTATGCCGGTGGCGGGATAGATGGTTGGTCCGGTGGCTAGACCGGCCGCGCGGGTCTCCCCCGCCTGTCTGGTATCATTCATGCTTTGTCCGCTTCCCTTGAAGCCGTCTTTGCACGGAAATGACCATCACTTCAACATTTTGCCTTGACTGGGCGCTGACGCCGTCACTGACGGGCACGACGTGCGGCCAGCGCCACCATCAATGTGTCGTCGGGTTGCGCCGCGATGTCGACCGATCGCCAGCCGTGCCCGGCAGCCGTGGCGACATCCGCGCTGATGGCGACGATGTGCAGCTGCGCCCGCTCCAAGCCCGATGCGGAAAGGCGACGGGCGGCGGCGCTGCTGTGCAGCATGATAACCGCCGGATACGCCGGTAACAGACCGGGCTGTTCCAGCGGGTGCACGGCATAAACCGTCCGCACGACCAGGTTGATGCCGGCGGGCGGCTCCAGCGTGCTGCGATTGTCGCCGGCCAGCCACAACAGCCGCTGCGTCTGGCCGGGACGCGCCGCCGACGCTAGCAGCGTCGCAGCATCCGCCCGGCCCTGATGTGCGACGTGAAACCCCATATCCGCCGCGAGCGCGCCCGTGTGCGGCCCGACGCACCACGCCGGCAGGTGACGCAGCGCGTCGAGCATGGTGCCGCCGTGGCGCAGCGCATTGGCGCTGGTCAGCAACAGGGCATCGATGCCAGCGTCATCGGGCAGCGACCAGGCCACGGGGCCGATGGCAAAGAGCGGACAGGCCACCGGCGACAATCCGGCGGCACGCAACCGGTCACAGCTGTCCGACAGGCCCGGTTCGGGGCGCAGGACATAGACTGGCAGACTCATTGCGTCGCAAACAGCGCGCGCACATCATCCGGTGCATCTGCCAGCAGCCCGGCGGCGAGCGTCGCCGCCATCACGGCATCGTCGTCCGCGGTTGCGGCAACCGGGGCCGTGGCGCTGGCGTGGCACCGCGTCCGGCCGTCGCGCGAAAAAATCTGGGCATGCAGGGTCAGCGCGCCGTCTGCGTCGATGACGGCCAATGCCGCGATGGGGGATTGGCAATCGCCGCCCAGCGCCCGCAACAGCGCCCGTTCACATGCAACGGCGCGCATGGTCGGGCCGTCGCCAATCGCCGCGACAATCCCCCGCGCGGCGTCGTTGCCGCTATGCACTTCGATGCCGATGGCCCCCTGTTGCGGTGCGGGCAGCACCGTGTCGATGGGGACGGCATGGCCGACATCATCCATCCCCAGCCGGTCAAGGCCCGCCGCAGCGAGCAACGTGGCGTCGATCGTGCGGTCGGCCACTTTGCCCAACCTTGTACCGACATTGCCGCGCAACAGCGTCAGTTGCAGGTCCGGGCGCAGGTGCAAGAGCTGGGCCGAACGGCGCGGGCTCGACGTGCCGACGCGCGCGCCCATGGGCAGGTCGGCGATGCTGGCGGCACCGATCAACCGGTCGCGGACATCGGCGCGCGGCAGCATCGCGGCGATGGCAAAGACATCCGGCCGCAGTGTTTCGACGTCCTTCATCGAATGGACGGCGGCATCGATGATGCCGTCGGCGAGTGCGCGGTCGAGCTCCCGCGTCCACAGCGCCTTGCCGCCAATCTCCGCCAATGGCCGATCCTGAATCCGGTCGCCGGTCGCAACCATCGGCACCAGCACGACCGCATCCGGCATCAGCGCATGGGCCGCGCACAGCGCCGCACGCGTCAATTCCGCCTGACGCATGGCGAGCGGCGATGCGCGGGTGCCCAGGCGGAACGGGCGGTCGGGGGTCGGCACGGTCATGTCCTTTCGCCTAGCCAGCCTTGCAGGCGAAGGGAAGGGGCGGGTAAGAGGCGGTGCAGACGCATATGGCAATTATTTTGGGCATCGAATCCAGCTGTGACGATACCGCAGCCGCGCTGGTCGCTTCGGACCGGCGTATCCTGTCGCATGCCCATGCCGGGCAGGACGGCGACCATGCCCCCTATGGCGGGGTCGTTCCCGAAATCGCGGCGCGGGCGCATGTCGAACATGTCATGCCGCTCGTCGAACGCGCTCTAAGCGACGCGGCAATGGATTTGCGCGATGTTGATGCGATCGCCGCGACCGCCGGGCCGGGGTTGATCGGCGGTGTGATGGTCGGGCTGGTCACGGCAAAGGCGTTGGCCCATGCCGCAGGCAAGCCGCTGATCGCGGTGAACCACCTCGAAGGACATGCGCTGTCACCGCGGCTCAGCGACGCCGACCTCGACTTTCCATATCTGCTGCTGCTGGTGTCGGGCGGTCATTGCCAGTTGCTCGAGGTCGGCGGTGTCGGCCGTTATCGGCGGATCGCCACGACCATCGACGATGCGGCGGGCGAGGCGTTCGACAAATCCGCAAAATTACTGGGCCTGCCCTACCCCGGCGGGCCGGCGCTCGAACGGCTGGCCTTGGCCGGCGATGCGTCCGCGGTGCCATTGCCCCGTCCCTTGATGGGCAGTGCCGACCCCAATTTCAGCTTTGCCGGGCTGAAAAGCGCGGTCGCACGGGCGGTAGAGTCGGGCCGATATGATCACGCCGACGTCGCAGCCGCGTTTCAGGCGGCCGTGATCGACTGTCTGGTCGACCGGACCGAGGCCGCGCTGGCGTCTAGGGGTGCGGTCACGGCGCTGGTCATCGCCGGCGGCGTGGCCGCGAACAGCGCCATCCGGGCTGCGCTGACTGCGCTCGCGGCGCGTCATGACCTGCGCTGTGTCGCACCACCGGGCTGGCTGTGCACCGACAATGCCGCGATGATTGCCTGGGCCGGGGCGGAACGCTTTGCCGCCGGGCTCACCGACCCGTTGACCGTGGCGGCGCGGCCGCGCTGGCCGCTTGATACAGGGGCGGAGGCGGTGCGCGGCGCCGGGGTGAAGGCATGACGGCGCCGGCGGGCCGGATTGGCATATTGGGTGGCGGCGCGTGGGGCACCGCGCTGGCCCAGCTGATGGCGAGCGACGGCAGCGACGTCACTCTGTGGGCGCGCGAGGCGGAAGTGGTGGCCGCCATCAATGCCGACCAGTGCAACCCCGTATTTTTGCCTGGCCAGCCGCTGCATCCCAACATCGTCGCGACCGGCGATCTGACGGCGCTGGGCGCCTGTTCGATGCTGTTGGCGGTCGCCCCGGCGCAACATCTGCGCGGCCTGTTACAGCAACTGCCCGACCGCGCGGCGCCGCTGATCCTGTGCAGCAAGGGCATGGAACAGGGCAGCGGCAGCCTGATGTGCGATGTCGCGCGCGATGTCGGCTGGCAGGGCGTGCTGGCGGTGCTGTCGGGCCCGACCTTTGCGCATGAGGTCGCGGCGGGCAAACCGGCGGCGGTTACGCTGGCGGGCGAATCGCTGACCATCGCGCAGCAACTGGCGCGGCGCGTCGCCAGGCAAAGCTTGCGCCCTTACGCCTCCGACGACGTCGTCGGGGCCGAAATTGGCGGCGTTGTCAAAAATGTTCTCGCCATTGCCTGTGGCATCGTCGACGGTGCCGGTCTCGGCCAAAATGCGCGGGCGGCACTGATCTCGCGCGGCTTTGCCGAAATGACCCGATATGGTCTGGCGCGCGGCGGACGGCTGGAGACGCTGGCGGGGCTCGCCGGCCTCGGTGACCTCGTGCTGACCTGTTCGTCAACCGCGTCGCGCAATTTCGCGCTTGGCCACGGGCTGGGTAGCGGGCAGGATGCAGCAACCATGCTCGCCAGTCGCGCCACCGTCGCCGAAGGGGCGCACAGCGCCGCCATTTTGGTGGCGGACGCCGGCGCGCGCGGTGTCGACATGCCGATTTGCGGCGCGGTGGCGGCGATCATCGCCGGCCAATGGAGTGCCGCCGATGCGATTACCGCACTGCTCAACCGCCCCCTGACCCGCGAAGGCTGGGACGGGCTTGACTGACGCCGCCCGACCCGGCCCCGCCGCGCCCCCCGGGGAAACGGCCACGGATGCCGATGTCGCGGCGCTGGCCAAGGGCGGCCGGACCAATTTTTTCGGCTTTGTGCTGCGGTTGGTGGCGCGCCTGCCATTCCTCTATTTTGCGGGCCGCTGGTACGGGGCAGAGGCGCTTGGCCGATTTGCCTATGCGGTGCTGGTCGTCGAATTTGCCGCGCAGCTCGCCACACTCGGCCTCAAACGCGGGCTCGCGCAGCTCTTGTCTGGCTGTGAGGACGAAGACGGGCATTGCGCCATCGTCTGGGACGCCATGCTGGTCAGTATGCTGGCGTCGCTGGTGCTGGCCACCATCCTGTCGCTGTTGCCGCAGGTCATGTTCCCCAACAGCAGCGTCAACGGTCTTGACCGGCTATTGCCGCTGATCATCCTCGCCGTTGCCGGCACCGACATTGCGCTCGCCGCGCTCGCCTATCGCTTTGACATCGGCGCAACGGTGCGCGCCCGATCGATCGTCGAACCGTGGGCGATCAGTATCGCGGCCTTCGGTTTTGCCTATTATTCGCTGCGCGACGGCCTCATCCTCTCCTATGTCGTGGCGATGCTGGCGGCATGGGCGACGGCCATGCTGCCCTTGCTGCGCAATTACGGCCTTCCGACGGGTTGGGTGCTGCACCCGCAGCGGCTGTGGGTCATGGCGCGAAGCAACCTGCCGCTGGCGGGTGCGGACGCGATCGAATGGGGCTCGCGACGCCTCGACCTCGCCATACTTGGCCTGTTCGCCGCACCGGCCATTGTCGGCATTTACTATGTGGCACAGCAAGTGGCATCATTGCCGCAAAAGCTGAAGACCAGTTTTGACCCGATCCTCGGCCCCGTCATTTCGCGCGGGGTCGCCGAGGGACGGCTGACCGACGTTGCCGCACAAGTGGCGCAGGTCGGTTTCTGGGTGCTGGCGGCCCAGGCGGGGATTGCACTGGCGCTCGGCATCCCGGGGGAGGCGGTGATGGGACTCGCCGGGCCCGGCTTTGTCGCAGGCACGGCGACGCTCGCCTGTTTGCTGGCGGCAGAAGTGGTCGCGTCCACCGCGGTGACCAGCGAAGCCGCGCTCATCTATCTCGCGCCGCGACGCAACCTGCTCCTGTCACTGGCGATGATCGTGTTGCAGGGCCTGCTCAGCGTCGGTCTGTGTGCGGTGGTGATGGCGATGGGCTGGCCGCCCATCCTCTATGCCGTGGCCGTCGCGGCGGCGCTGGTGCTGGCACTGGCGGCCGCGTCGCTGGTCAAGGCGCGGCTGCTGGCGCAGCTGTGCGGTGCGCCGGTCCACGGTTGGCGCGCGCCGATCGTCTGGGCATCGGCGGCGGCGGTATCGCTCGGCTGGGGCGCCACGCAGCTGCCGGAATGGGCGGAGTTGCTGGTCGGCATCCCCGTCATCCTCGGCATTTATGGCTGGATCATCTGGACCCGCGGCTTTGGGCCTGCGGACCGGGCGTTGCTGCGTCCCGGCAAGTCTGGCGCTAGAGCCTGATCGTCTTTGTCCGAAGCGCCGGGCGCGTCTCACAAAGGCGTGAATCAGGCTTCATCCCAAGACGATCATGGTCTAGCTGACCCGCTCGGCAACCAGCGCGGCGAGGTCGATCTGTGCCCGCGGCCCGATCTGCGCGATGATCGCCCCGGCGCACACGGCGCCCATGGTCAGGCATGTTTCCATCGACGCGTCACGCGCCAGACCTGTCAGGAAACCGGCGGCAAACAGGTCGCCCGCACCCGTGGTGTCGACCACCTGCGCGACGGGTTGGGCGGCCACCCGCGTCGTCACACCATTGTGTACCGCGACGGCGCCATGTTCGCCGCGCGTGGCGACCAGCAACGGCACCTGGGCCGCGACGGCGGCCACCGCCGCGTCAAAATCCTCCACTTCGGCGAGTGCGGTCACCTCTGCCTCGTTGGCGAACAGGATGTCGATGTCTCCCGCCGCCATCATCCGCCGGAAATCATCGCCATGCAGCGCCACGACAAAGGCGTCGGACAGCGTGAAGGCGACCTTGCGCCCCGCGGCGCGGGCCATGGCGATGGCTTCGGCCATGGCATTGCGCGACGCGTCGGCATTCCACAAATAGCCCTCTAGATAGAGGATCGCCGACGCCGCAATCAAGTCGGCATCGAGCGCATCGCGCCCCAGAAATTGCGACGCGCCGAGATAGGTGTTCATCGTGCGCTGACCGTCGGGCGTGACGAGGATGAGGCAACGTGCCGTCGGCGGCTCGCGCCCCGCAACCGGCGTGGTAAAGCTGACCCCGGTGGCCATCAGGTCGTGACGGAAAACCGCACCCAGCTGATCATCCGCGACCTGGCCGATAAAGGCGCAGCGCGCGCCCAGCGCCGCCATGCCCGCCAGCGTGTTCGCGGCCGAGCCCCCGGGCATTTCCGTCCGCGGGCGCGTGTCGGCATAGAGCGTTTCGGCCTCTGCCGCGTCGATCAGGCGCATCGACCCCTTGGTCAGGGCGCGTTCGGTGATGAACTGGTCATCGGCGCGGGCGAGGACATCGACAATGGCATTGCCGATGGCGACGACGTCGAATTGCGGCGGGGTGGTCATGGCGGAATCAAACTTTCGCTGATGCGCCGCTGGCCGGGCGCAAAGCGCGGCCTCTAAGCCGCGATGTCGGTCGCGGCAAGCCTGTTGCGCCGGATGGGCGGCGCGGGCATGACGGTGCGGCCATGCTCATGTCCGCCATCGCCCTGTCATTGCGTCAACTGGCCGACGGCCGCACCGCGCGACTGGTGGTCGCGGTAGCGGCACTGACCGTCGGCATTTTCGCTCTGTCGGGCATCCTCATCTGGCGCGGGCTGGAACATTGGGTGGCCGACCGTCTGGGCAGCTGGGGTGGGCCGGCGGAGGTTGCGGCCCTCGCCCTGCTGCTGACTTTGGTGCTGATGTGGTTCCTGTTCCGGGCGGTTGCCATGGCCGTCATGGGGTTGTTTCTCGACGGCATCATCGAATCGGTGGAGGAAGACCATTATCCCGAAATCGCGGCCCGGGCAGTGCCGGTCACGCTGGTGCACGGACTGCGGCTGGGCCTGCGTTCGGCGGCGCGGGCGCTGGGTTGGAACCTCCTCGCTTTGCCGGCCTATCTGCTGTTGCTGGTGACGGGCATCGGCACGCTCGCGCTGATGATCATCGTCAATGCGCTCATCCTCAACCGCGACCTGGAGGATATGGCGGCGGCGCGGCACCCGAGCCTGGGCGCACGACCGCTCACCCGTCGGCGGCGGATGCAGCTCGGCCTCGTCGCGGCGATTAGTTTCGTCATTCCGCTGTTCAATTTTGTCGCGCCCATCTTTGCTGCTGCGCTTGCCGTGCACATGCTGCACATGCCAGAGCGGCAGGCATGACCATCTCTGTCCCCGCCAAACCGGTGCGCGTCGCCATCGTTGCGGCGATGATGCTGGCAGGATGCGCTGCGGGGGCGATCCCCCCGGCGCGGACGCCGGCGGCGGCAACGGCCGGCGACCGACCGGCGCCACGCAGCTATGCCGGCACTACCAGTGTCCGCCCGCCGCCGGGCAGCGATGCCGTCATCGGGCGTGACGCGGCCGATCTCGCCCGCATGTTCGGCGCGCCGCGTCTGACGATTGCGCTGGGCAGCGACGGGCAGAAACTGCAGTTCGCATCGGACCGGTGCGTGCTCGACGCCTATCTTTATGCGCCGCGCAGCGGCGAAACGCCGGTCGTCACCCATGTCGATGCGCGCGATGCCGCGGGCGAAGACATCGACCGGGCGGGGTGCATCGCGGCGCTGCGACGGCGGTGACACCGCACCGGGCCGCTATAATTCGCGTCACTAGACCGTGTTCGATTTTGATTGAATTACAATCGTGGTACGGCGTCCTTGTTTGTGGCTGGCCAGCGCGAATCCGCGCTGCTAACGGCGCAGCTGCATGACCGACACCACCGACCTGCCCGAAGCCGCCAACCCTATTGTCGACACGCCCTTTGATGGCGCCTTGTCCGACCGGTATCTGGTCTATGCGCTGTCGACGATTACCGCCCGGTCGCTGCCCGATCTGCGCGACGGGCTGAAACCGGTGCACCGGCGTCTGTTGTGGGCGATGCGCGGACTGAAACTCGACCCGGCGCAGGCGCACAAAAAATCGGCGCGCGTGGTCGGTGATGTCATCGGCAAATTCCATCCGCATGGCGACACCGCCGTCTATGACGCGATGGTCCGCCTCGCGCAGGATTTTGCACTGCGCTATCCGCTGGTCGACGGACAGGGCAATTTCGGCAATATCGACGGGGATAATGCCGCCGCCTATCGTTATACCGAGGCGCGGCTGACCCGGGTCGCCATCGACCTGATGGCCGGCCTCGACGAAGGCACGGTCGATTACAAACCGACCTATAATGGCGAGGATGAAGAGCCCGACATCATGCCGGGCCTGTTCCCCAACCTGTTGGCCAATGGCGCGAGCGGCATCGCCGTCGGTATGGCGACGAGCATCCCCCCGCATAATGCGGCAGAGGTCATCGATGCGGCGATGCTGTTGATCGATCAGCCCGATGCGCCGCTCGAAGCGTTGCTGGAGCATGTGAAGGGCCCCGACCTGCCGACCGGCGGGGTCATCGTCGACAGTCCGGACGCGATTGCCGCAGCCTATGCGAGCGGCCGGGGCAGTTTTCGTGTGCGCGCCCGCTTTGCCGATGCGCCCGAAAAGGGTGACGGGCCGGGCAGCTGGCAACTGGTAGTGACGCAGATCCCCTATGGGGTCGCCAAGGGCAAGCTGATCGAACAGATCGCACAGCTGATCGCCGACAAAAAACTGCCGATACTGGAGGATGTGCGCGACGAATCGGCAGAGGATATCCGCATCGTGCTGGTGCCGAAGAGCCGCAACGTCGACCCCGAAGTGCTGACAGAGAGCCTGTATCGCCTGACCGACCTGGAAAGCCGTGTCGCGCTCAACATGAATGTGCTCGACGCCACACGCACGCCACAGGTCATGGGGCTGAAGACAGTGTTGACGCACTGGCTGCGACACCAGTTTGCGGTGCTCGTGCGCCGGACGCAGCACCGCATCGCGCGGATTGACGACCGGCTGGAACTGCTTGGCGGCTATATTATCGCTTACCTCAACCTCGACCGGGTGATCGCCATCATCCGTACGGAGGATGAACCCAAACCGGTGCTGATGGCGGAATTTGCGCTGACCGACCGCCAGGCCGAGGCGATCCTCAACATGCGGCTGCGGTCCTTGCGCAAGCTCGAGGAAATGGAACTGGTGCGCGAACGCGAAGCGCTGACGACAGAGCGGGCAGAGCTGGCCCAGCTGCTCGACAGCCCGGCCCGGCAACGTACCCGGATGAAGCGCGACCTCACCAAATTGCGCGATGTCTATGGCCCGCAAACCGCGCTGGGTGCGCGGCGCACGCTGATAGCCGAGGCCGCACCGGCGCGCGATATCCCGCTCGAAGCCATGGTCGAACGCGAACCGGTGACCGTCATCCTGTCCCAACGCGGCTGGATCCGCGCCATGCGCGGCCATGCCGACCTGTCCCGCGCCGATGATTTCAAGTTCAAGGAAGGCGATGCGCTGGCCCATGTCGTCCATGCGCAGACCACCGACCGCGTCATCATCGCGGCGGCCAACGGGCGCTTCTATACGCTCGCGCCGGACAAGCTGCCCGGCGGGCGCGGCTTTGGCGAACCGGTGCAGTTGATGGTCGACATCGATGCGCAGGCGGGCGGCACCATCGTCGCCATGCTCGTCGCGGCGCCGGGTGCGCGTGTGCTGGTCGCGGCGTCGAGCGGGCATGGTTTTGTCGTCGCGGCACCCGACCTCGTGGCCGAAACGCGCAAGGGCAAGCAGGTCGTCAACCTCAAAGGCGATGCCCGCCTGTCGGTCGTGCAACTGGTGGCGGCAGACGCCGACATGGTGGCGGCGGTCGGCGACAATCGCAAATTGTTGATCTTTCCGCTCTCCGACCTGCCCGAAATGGCCCGCGGGCAGGGCGTGATGCTCCAGAAATATCGCGACGGCGGACTGGCCGATGCGACCGCCATCTGTGCCGCCAGCGGGTTGAGCTGGCCCATGGGCGGCGACAGCGGGCGGACGCGGACCGAAACCGACCTCTCCCCGTGGCTGGGTCAACGTGCCGGCGCGGGGCGGATGGCCCCGACCGGATTTCCACGCAGCAACCGTTTTTCGGGCTGATCCGTCACCAGCGGCTGCGCGGCCATTTACCTGTTATTCAAGCATTTGTTCTAGCGATTTGGCCATGGTGTCGCAAACCAAGCGCCGCGTCATGCACGCAGTCCCGACCGCGCCGACCGCTCCGGCCGGCGTGGCTGTCGATATGCAGCAAGGGTTGGAGGCATTGCCCCAGGCCGCGGCGGTCGTCGCGGGCGGTGACGGCGAATGTCGTCTCGTCGCCTGCAACACGCGCTTTCGCCAGATCGGTGAGCAGATGCCTCTGCTGAGCGGCGACGATGCCTTGACGCAACTCTGCCGGGCCGCGCTGGATGGCGGGACGGGCCGGACCAACATGATCTGGGAACAGGGCGGCCTGTCTGGCCGGGTCTATGAAGCGACGGCAGCGCCGCTGGTGGTTTCGGCCGTCGGTCCGGCCGTACTGCTGTCATTGATCGACCGCACGACGCTGGCGCGCAGCGAGGCCAATTTGCGCCGCGAACTCTTGTCCGACAGCCTGACCGGGCTCCCCAACCGCAGCGGCTTTGGCGACATATTGGAACAGCGGGCACGGGCCGGGTCGGCGCAGCCGCCACAGACATTGCTGGTGGTCGACCTGTTGCGCTTTTCGCGCATCAACGAAAGTATCGGCGCGCTGGCCGGCGACGAATTGCTGCTGACCGTTGCCAACCGGCTGAAGCATCAATGCCGGTCAGGCGATGTGCTGGCGCGGATTGGCGGCGATGAATTTGCCGTGCTCGGCGCGACACAGGGCAGCGCCGCCGATGCGCGGCGGATGGCCGAACGGTTACGCGGCGTTTTTGACGAGCCGTTTCGCGTCGGCGACATGTTGATCAATATTGACTGCGCCGTGGGCGGGATCGCCAGATTGTTCGGTGCCGACCAGGACGCCGCGACCGAGGGACCGGACCTGATCCGTCACGCGCTGATCGCGCTCAAACAGGCAAAGCGCGAAGACAAGGTCGCCTTTTACGAACCACGCACATTGGCGCGGCTGCACCAGCGGTTCGACCGCGAGACCGCGCTTCGCCGGGCAATAGAGCAGGACCAGATCGACCTCGCCTTTCAACCGCTGGTCGACATGAAACGCCGCCGGATCGTCGGGTTTGAGGCGCTGGCGCGATGGACCTGTGATGGTGAGGTGATTTCACCCGGTGAATTTGTCCCAATCGCCGAAGACAGCGGGCTGATCGTGCCGATGGGCCGGCGGATCATCGACAAGGCATTGCGGACATTGGCGGCATGGGACCGCGCGCATGGTGCGGTGGTGCCGGTCAGCATGTCGGTCAACGTGTCGCCCATCCAGCTCGCCCGCGACGACATCGTCGCCGTTGTCCGTACGGCGCTGGCCGACAATGGCGTTGACGGGGACCGGCTGGCCATCGAAGTCACCGAAAGCAGCGTCGTTGAAAATGCCGACAGCGCCGAGGCGGTGTTGCGGGCGCTCAGCGCCCAAAATGTGCGCGTCGCCATGGATGATTTCGGCACCGGCTATTCGAACATCGCGAATTTGCAGCGATTGCCGATCCATACGCTCAAAATCGACCGCAGCCTCGTGGTCGGTATCGACAATAGTGCGGATTCGCTTGCCATTGTGCGCACGATCCAGCGGCTCGCCGAAGCGCTGGGTTTGCAGACGACGGCAGAGGGCATCGAGACCGAAACCGTTGCGCAACAGGTGGCGGCCATCGGCTGCACCAACGGTCAGGGCTATTTGTTCAGTCGCCCGCTGGACGCCGACGCCGCCTTTGCCGCGTGGCAGGCGTCGCACCGCCGCTAGCGCCTGACTCACATCATGGGTTAATTCATCCCACGACGACCATGGTCTAGAGTTCCAAGGTTATTCGGCGGCGAGTTGGCGGGCAATGGCGAGCGTTGCTGCCCGGTCGGGGAATCCGTCGGCGATCCACCGGCTCTCGGTCGCCCGCAACAGCCGCGCCACCTCCGGCCCTGCGGCAATCCCCAGCGCAACGATATCGCCGCCGCTGACCGGCAGGCGTGGCGGCTCCCAATCCTTGAGTGCATCCAACCCCGCCCGCGCCGCCGCCGGGTCAGCCAGCATCAGCCGATCCTGCGCGCTGACCGGGCCGATGCGATAGGCGAGAGCGCGCGGCGTATCGCTATCGGGCGGTGGCGGTGCATGGGCGGCAATGATGCGTTGACGCACCCGGTTCGCCATTTTGAGCCGGGCCGCCGCTCTTTCGGCCAGCACGGCATCGGGCGGCAGCAATGCGACCAGCCGGCGCACGGCATCGGCCGGCACACCCAGCGCGGCCTCTGCGCCGACCAGTGCGGCAAGCCGGCGACCCGACGCGGCGTCACATTCGGGCAGGATTTCGCCGAGGACGCCGGTGTCGTGCATCAGGGCAATGGTCGCCGTCGGGTCGGGCAACGCCAACAGACGCATCAGTTCGTCGGCCACGCGTTCGCGCGACAGGCTGCGCAGTTGCGGCGCGCGGGCGGCGATCAACACGACATCGGCCGGGTCGGCGCCGGCACGGCCATAGCGCGCCTGAAACCGGAACCAGCGAAGGATGCGCAGATGATCCTCGTCAATACGGGCACTGGCATCGCCGATGAAACGGACCCGCCCGGCAGCAAGGTCGGCCAGCCCGCCGGCCGGGTCAAAGATGACGCCGCTCGCCGGGTCGGCATAGAGCGCGTTGATGGTGAAGTCGCGTCGCGCCGCATCCTCTGCCCAGTCGTCGGTAAAGGCGACGGTTGCGCGCCGCCCATCGGTGGCGACATCTCGGCGCAGCGTCGTCACCTCATAGGCTTGGCCGTCGATGACGGCGGTGATGGTGCCATGGGCAATGCCGGTCGGCACCGCCTTGATGCCGGCATCGGCGAGCGCGGCGAGCACCGCATCGGGCCGCAGCACTGTGGCCAGATCCACATCACCTACCGCGAGGCCAGCGATGGTGTCGCGCACCGCCCCGCCGACGATACGGGTCGCGTCGGGTCCACCGAGTGTTGCGACGAGCCGGACCATGCCGGCGTCATGCCGCCAAGGCGCGTCGGGTAGCCGTGCGTCGGTCATCGTACAGCCGCCCGGTTGAGCGCGGCAGGGTCCTCATCGAGCCGAAGCAGGCGGCCGATGGCGCGAATCATCCCGGCTGTCACCCCCCAGACGCGTTCGCCATCGACATGGGTTTCCCAATAATGGCGGGTCGCGCCCTGCCATTCGACTGCGCGCCGGTCGAGCCGGGCCGGGTCGAACAGATGGTCGCAGCGCGCCTCGAACATATGGGCGACCTCGCCGGGGTCCGCGACCAGGCTGAGCGCGGGCGGGATGACCGCCAGCACCGGCGTGATGACATAGCCCGTGCCGGTACGAAAAGGCGGTGCCGTGCCGATGACGTCCACGACCGCAGGCGGCAATGCCACCTCCTCCTGCGCCTCGCGCAGCGCGGTGGTGATGGCATCGGCGTCATCAGGGTCGGCGCGCCCACCGGGGAAGGCGACCTGTCCGGCATGACTGCGCAGATGCGCCTGCCGCCGGGTCAGCAGCAGGCTGGGCTGCGGATGGTCGATGAAGGCGACCAGTACCGCAGCGGGGATGAAGCCCCGGTCGGGCGGAACGACCCAATGTTCCTCATCCTCCGCCGGCAGGGCACAACCGTCCGCGCGTCGCAGCCGTTCCGCCAATATTGCCGCCAACGTCATTATCAGTCCGCCTCGACCAGGCCGACCGCAAACCGGGTGCCGCACGATTGGACCCGCCCGGCGCTGTCGGCGCGCTCGGCCAAGGCATAATAGACCGGGCGGGCCAGCCGCGCCTCGAGCGGGCGATCCTCCGGACCGCGTATGTGCAAATAGGGCAAGAGCCCGGCCGGCCCGTCGCGCAGGATGATCGGGTGGCGAGGCCCGGCGATGACGATGTCGTCGCTGTTCAGGCGGAACAGCAGGGCGGGTTCACCGTCGACCCACTCTTCGCGCAGTTCGACCGCGACAAAGGCGGCGTCGTCCACCTGAATCGCCAGTTTTTCCGCCGGGGTGACCAGCACATGTCCGCCGTCCGCCTCCCGCCGCAGGACGCGGCTGAACAATCGGGTCATGGCCGCGCGGCGGATCGGCGCGCCGTCGTGATACCAGGTGCCATCGGCAGCGATGCGGATGTCGACCGTGCCGCAGCGTTCGGGGTGCCATTGGTGGACCGGTGGGGCCATGTCGTCGCGCGCAAAGGCCAGCAGCGCGGCCAGCGGGCCGTGCGTGAAATCGGGCGGGGGCGATAACTGAACCACGCCGCAACCCTGTCGCAGCGCAGCGCGGACTGCAAGAGGCGACGGGTTAGCGTTGCGGGTCGGGGCCGATCCGGCCGGCGCCGCCGGGCGCATCATGGCCATGCGCGCTGCGGGCGAGCAGGCGGTGGCGTTCCACCGGGCCGGGCAATTGCCAATGACCGGTCATCTCGGCCGAAAAGCCAAAGAAACGGCCATAATATTCGGGGTCGCCTATCATCATCAGCGCGGCGTCGGCGGCGCTGTCGGCGCTGTCCACCAGCCGGTCCATCATCGCCCTGCCGATGCCGCCACGTTGCCGGTCGGGCGAAACCGCCACCGGCCCGACCATGATCAGCGGCGCCGTTTTGGCCGGGTCGGCCATGCTCATCCAGCGCACCGGCCAGCTTTGCAGCGTGCCGACCAGCGTCGGTCCATCCCACGCCGCAAAACTGAGCGGCGCCAGCGCGTCGGTACCGGCTCGCAGCCGATAGGCGGTGCGGGTGAAGCGGTCGGTGCCAAAGGCGGCATCCAGCAATGCTTCGACCATGGGCGAAGATGCCGACGTCAGGGGTTTGATCTCGACCAGCGCGGGATGCTCCTCTATGGGCGGGCGTGTCGCGCCTGCCAGGGGGAGCGGCCTTTAAGCGCGGTGGCGGGGCTTGTCGATGGGCAATCGATGCGGCCGGCGGCGCGCCAGTGACGGGAAAGAACCAGACACGACATGTTGCCGACCGACCGCCTGACATTGAATGTCCACAATCTTGATGTCGCGGTGCTGACCGGCGTCTATTCGGAGGAAACCCACCTGCCGCAACCGTTGCGCATCAGCATCACGGCAGAACTGGCGGTCGCCGACCATTATGCACCATCCACCCCGCTATCGGCGTCGAAAAGCTATATGGACCTCAAACATGCGGCGACCGCGGCGCTGCCCGCCAATGTCCATTTCACGCTGATCGAGGCGGTCGCCGACCATATCATCGACACGATTTTTCTGCAGGATGAGCAGGTGCGCAGCGTCGAGGTGAACATCATCAAGCTCGCCATTGCAGAGGCCGACGAAGCGATCGGGATCACCCTGCGGCGGCACCGCCCGTGAACGGGGCGCGCCCGCTCGCGCTGGTGACCGGCGGGCTGCACCGGCTGGGCGCGGTGCTGGCGACGCGGCTAGGCGCGGCCGGCTATGACCTGGCGCTGCACCATCGCAGCGGCGGCGATGCCGACGAGCCGCTGCGGTCCTTTCTGGCGTCAGACAGGGTGACGCACGGCTGCTTTGCCGCCGACCTCGCCGATGCTGCGGCTGCCGACCAGCTGTTCGATGCGGTCGTTGCCCGGTTCGGGCGCGCGCCGACGCTGTTGGTCAACAATGCCTCTCTGTTCGGCGCAGGCGGTTGGGCGGATGCCGATCCGACCGAAATGTCGCGGCATTTTGCGGTCAACGCCATCGCCCCGATACAGCTGGCGGGGCGGCTGGCGGCGGCGCACGCAGTCGATGCCGATGCCGATGCCGATGCCGATGCCGCTGCCGATGCCGTCATCATCAACATCCTCGATCAACGGGTGCGCAACCCCGTGCCCGACCAATTTGCCTATAGCCTGTCGAAACAGGCGCTGTGGCAGGCGACGCGGACGATGGCCGTGGCGATGGCACCGCGGGTGCGGGTCAACGCGATTGCACCGGGGCTGACGATCCCCACCGCCGATTATGCTGACGGGCAAATGGCACGATTGGCGGCAGAGATGCCGCTCGGCCGATTGCCGCAGCCCGACGATATTGCCGACGCGCTGATGTACCTGGCGGGCGCCCGCGCGGTCACCGGCCAGACGATTTTTGTCGATGGCGGCGCCAACCTCAAAAGCTTTGCCCGCGATTTTGTGATGCTTTGACTGCCAGTTTCCGAACCAGCGCCTATTTTTTGAGCCCGATTTCGCGCAGCCGTTCCTGCAGATAATCATCGGCGGTAATGGGGGTCGGATACCGGTCGGGATGGTCGGCATCGACGCAATCGGGCAGCGTTTCGATAAGGAAGTCCGACCGGAAATGCAGGAAATAGGGCATTGAATAGCGCGAATGGGCCGCCCGCCCGGCGTCGGGGTTGCGGACCCGGTGGGTCGTCGAGGGCAGGCGGTGATTGGTCAGCCGCTGCAACATATCGCCGACATTGACGGCGAGCGCCCCGCGCGGCGGCGCGACCGGCAACCAGCTGCCATCGGGTTCGAGGATTTCGAGGCCAGCCTCCTCCGCGCCCAGCAACAGGGTGATGGTGTTGATATCTTCATGCGCTTCGGCGCGGATGCCGTCGGGCGACCCCTCCACCGGCGGATAGTGGAGCAACCGCAGCACACTATTGCCGTCCTTTATGGTCGAATCGAACCAGTCAGGTTGCAGGCCGAGATAGCGGGCTATCGCCGACAGCAAAGTGGTGCCGACACGGTCGAGTTCGGCGAACATGGCCGACAATGTTTCGCGAAACCCGTCCGGCGCATCCGGCCAGACATTGTTGGGCTGTTGCGCGGCGAGCGGGTGGCCCGCCGGCAAATCGCGCCCGACATGGAAAAATTCCTTGAGGTCGACATGTTTGGCGCCCTTGGCGATTTCGGTGCCAAAGGGCGTATAGCCGCGCGCGCCGGCAATGCCCGGCACCAGCAAGCGGCGCTTTTGTGCCTCTGGCAGCGCAAAAAACGCGGCAGTCAATGCCCAGGCCCGTTCAATCAGCGCGTCGTCAATGCCGTGGTCGGCGACCATCGCAAAGCCGTAACGGGCAAAACTGTCGCCAAAGGCGCTGGCAAATGCGTCGGGCGACAGGTCGCGCATCGAAACGAGAGGAACGGAACCGGGCATGGATGATCCTGTAACAAGTGGGCGTCGCGTCGGCGGCGCTGGATATGCTGCAAAGGATAGCGCGGCGCACGCAAAACGCATAGAGGCGTGACGATGTTTCGTCGTCTTTGCGTGACTTTGCGCCATCATGATTATCCCCGTTCCGCCCGTCTGCCGGCACGTCTGCTGGCGCTGGTGCCGGCGCTGTTGCTGGCGGCCTGCGGCACCGACGATGCGTCGGCCGATGCCCAACGCCGCGCGCAAGCGGCGCAGGGGGTGGAGCCGGCCACTGTGGCGGACGCGATTGCCCGTCTGCCCGAATTTTCGCAATTCCGCGGGATGGTCCAGCGTGCGGGCGTCGCGCCGATACTGGCCGACCCGGCGCAGCGGCTGACCGTCATCGTGCCGCGTGACACCGCCTTTGCCCGGCTGGCGCCAGAGGCGCGCACGGCGGTGCTGTCAGGCAGTTCGGCGGCGGTGCTGCGCGGTTTCATCATCCCGCGAACGTTGAGCGCCGACGAACTGCGCACCCGCATCATCGCCGGCGGCGGCACATTTGCGATCGCCAGCCTTGCCGGGACGCCGCTGACGTTCAGCCTGTCGGGCGATCAGTTGATCGTTATCAGCGCGTCGGGCCAGCGCGGCACCTTGGGCACGGCCGGTTTGACCAGCGGCAACGGCACGCTCTATGTCCTCGACCGCTGGGTTGGCCCCGGCGGCTGAGCCCCCCACGCTGCGCAGGAGACTATGCCCGATGGCCTATTGGCTGATGAAGTCCGAACCTGATGTCTACAGCTATGACGACCTGTTGGCGGAAGGGGAGGGGACCTGGGACGGCGTGCGCAACCATGCCGCGGCGCTGCACCTCAAGGCGATGGCGATCGGCGATCAGGCATTTTTCTATCACAGCAATATCGGCAAGGAGGTTGTTGGCATCGTCACCATCAGCGCGACCGCCCACCCCGACCCGACCGAGCCGGAGGGCAGCCGGTGGGTCGCGGTACGGGTCAAACCCGAACGGCGCCTGCCCCAGCCGGTGACGCTGGCGGCAATAAAGGGGTCGGCGGCGCTCGCCGATATGGCCATGATCCGCCAGTCGCGCCTGTCCGTGTCCCCCGTGCGGGAGGAGGAATGGCGCACAATCCTCGCCATGGCTGGCCTCACTCAGGCGGACGGGCAATGATCGCCCGCCACGCTGGCGGCGCACCGGCGCCGGATTGACGCGACAATGACGCTGGCTGCCCGCTGCTTGATCGCGTGCCCGCCGCCGGGACTATCCACGCTCACGCCATTTTGGCGCGAAACCGGCGCAGGCCGCTTTTGCTTTGATCCACTTTGCCGCCTATTCGGTGGATGATTGCAATGATGGATGTGGCCTATGGTTGACCCCGACGCACTTGTTCCGCCGCCGACCGCCAATGGCTGGCACCCGCAACCGCGCCTGTTGGTGCTGGTGCCGGAAAACCGGACGCCACCACCGGGGCTGACGCGGGCTGCCGCCGATCTGGGCTGTGACATGGTGGTGCGAAGCCATGGGGAGGCATCGCGGCTGTCCGACGGCGCGGTTGATGCGGCGTCACTGGTTTGGGCCATCCTCGAAGACGGGCTCGACCCGCCGCTGGCCGATGCGCTGCGCGATGCGCTGGAGACGGAGGGGCTGCCGCTGGTCCTGCATGTCACCGATCAGGCGCTCGATGCGGCCTGGGCGGTATTTGGCGCAAGCGACGATGTCAGCTTTGTCGCGGGGGACGATGCCGGTGATGCCACCTTTGCGCTGGCTCAGGCGTTGGCGGCGCGCGAACCGGCGATGGCCAGTGCTGTCTGGGATAACAGCCGCGACCGGCAGATCGACCGGCTGCAGGAGGAAGTGCAGCGAATCGCCGCCATGCTGGCCCGGCTGAGTGCATCCGGCGGCGATTTTGCGCCCGGGCAGCCACCCAGCCCGTTTATTGACGATCATGTGGCCAGTCCCGGCCGCGACTATCGCCCGCACCCGGCGGGAACGTCGCTGGCCGGGGCCGCGGCGACGCGCGTCCGCCGCATGATTCGCGAACGGCGCGCGCGCGAGCTGGTGTTCGCGCCGGAACTTTTTGCCGACCCGGCGTGGGACATGCTGCTCGACCTTTATGCCGCGCGGCTGGAACGGCGCCCGGTCTCGGTCTCCAGCCTGTGTATCGCCGCTGCGGTCCCTGCAACGACGGCGCTGCGCTGGATCAGGATGATGACCGAATCCGGCCTGTTCGTCCGCACGGAGGATGTGCACGACGGACGCCGGATATTTGTCGAATTGTCCAATGATGCCGCCGCGTCGATGGCGCAATATTTTGACCGGCTCGACAGCCTCTAGACCATGATTCATGCCTTGGGATGCGTCATCCCAAGGCGATCAGGCTCTAGCGCTATTCCGCCCCGCGCGGACGCGCGCCGGCCGTATAACCGGGCGCCTAACCGAACGGCGGTCTGCCGCTTGTCCACTTGCCATGACCGCGCAGCGGTGGCATGGGCGGCGCTCGCGCAATTGGGGGCGATTAGCTCAGTTGGTAGAGCGCCTCGTTTACACCGAGGATGTCGGCAGTTCGAGCCTGTCATCGCCCACCAGATTTTACGAATCAACACCCGCCTGGGGGGCGGGTGTCGGAAAATCTCCCAAGCGATAGCGCGGGCGGAAGCCGGGCGCGGCGCGTCGGACCGAAGATTTCAGGGAAAAATCCCGAGCGACAGCGAAGGGGCGCCGCTCGCCACTGCGCCTCCTTTTCGGCGTCGGAAAACCTCCCAAGCGATAGCCCGCACCTCGGTTATGGAGCGGTGTCGACACCCCATTCGAGGCGCAGCGCGCCACCGCCCGCTGCCACTGCCGCATTGGCCCCGTCGGCTCGTAACTGTTGCACCAGTGCCGCAGCGTTCGCGCCGCGCACCACCACGCGTGCGCCGGTGCGCCGTGCGGCCCACAGCGCCAGCGCATAGTCACCTTGGGATGGCTCGCTGATGGTTTCACCGTCCATCCCCAGTGTCGGCAACGGGAGCAGCGGCGGCACCAGTTCGACCATCCAGTCGCTATGCTGTGCCGCCAGTCGCGATTCGAGCGCGCGATAGGTGGCGAGCCCGGCATCGGGCAGCGGCAATGCCCGCACGACCGCGCGCCGTTTTGCGACGTCGACGGTCACCTGATCGGCATCAACGCCCGCGAGCAGCGCCAACTGGCTGCTGATTTCGCGGTTGGTCGTTTCGCGTGACTGCAACTGTTGCGCCATGCGCGCGCGCGCCGCTTCGCTTTCGTCGATGCGCGACGACGCGCCAACCCGCACTTCCTCCAGCCGCACTTCGGCATCGACGCCCCATAATTGTTCGAGCCGTGCCTGCACGCGGCGTTCGGCGTCGGCACGATGGCGCGCCGACAGGACGGTTGCACCCACCGCTATCGGGTCCGTGTCGAAATCTATGATGAGGTTGGTGACGCGGGCGCCATTGCCAAAGGCGTTGATGATGGCCGAATTGGCCTGGGCCTGTGCACTCGCCTGCCAGGCAATCTGGCGCAGCGAATAGCCGAGCGGCAATGCCAGCAGGATGAAGGCGAGGGTGATCGCCATCGTCTGCCAGCGCGACTGTTCGGGCGACAGCGATGAACTGAACCCGTAAATGCGCGCCATGATGGCCGCGGCAAGCGCGATGGTCATGAAGTTGGTGAAAAACAGCAACAGCGCACCGCCGAACACATCCCAGCGGCCGGTGGCGAGGCCAAATCCGACCACGCCGAGCGGCGGCATTAGCGCCGTCGCAATGGCGACGCCGATGATGGTCCCTTCGCGCCCGCGGATGATGGCATAGGCCCCGGCGAGCGCGGAGAGGAGCGCGACCGCGAGGTCGAATAGAGTCGGCTGGGTCCGCGCCGCAATTTCCGGCGTGACCAGTTCGATCGGCGACAATTTGGCGATGATCATGATCAGCACCAGCGCCAGCGCGACCCCGCCCAGCAGCGTCAGAACGCATTGCTTCATCCATTTATAGTCGGCGGTCGCGACGGCAAAGCCCAGCGCGAGGATCGGCCCCATCAGCGGGGCGATCAGCATCGCGCCGATGATGACGGCGACCGAATTTTGTAACAGGCCGATGATGGCGATACCCGCCGACATCATCGTCATAAAGGCGAACCGTGCCGACCAGGCACCATCGTCATGGATTTTGGCGATGATATCGGCCTGATCGAGCGAAACCGTCATCGCCCGCCAGCCCTTGCGCAGCGAAACGACCCGGCGTCCGACGGCCAGCAACAGGCTGTCGACGGTCGGACGGCCGCTGGTGGTTGCGTCGTTCATGTCTGCGGCCCCCGCCTGGCAATATGCGCCACCTGCCATAGCGTGAACAGGCCCATGGCAGCCCAGATGATATTGAGCACCGCAGATGGCAACGCGCCATTATAACCCGAGTTGACCACGAAACCCGCCGCCCCGATCACATTCATCCATTGATAGGGCGCGCCGCGTGCCTCCAGCCTGCCCATCGACAGGAGGATATAGGCGCCGAGGATCAGCGCCGCCGCCGCCCAGCCGATGATTTCGATGATGATGCTCGTCATCCCGCCGTCTTGCCGCAAAAGCGCCGCGAAGCAAATGCTCCGTCGTGCCGACCCGGCGCGGCAATCAACCCCAGTGCGGCGGAACCCGGTCCCGCCAGCGGGCTGCCTGTTCGAGCTGGGTGGCGAGCGCCAGAAGGCCGGCATCGTCGCCGAACCGGCCCGCAAACTGCACCCCGATCGGCAGGCCGTCGGCATTCCAATGGAGCGGTAGATTGATCGCGGGCTCGCCACCGCCGTTCTGGATTGGCGTAAAGGGTGTGTAATCGAGCACGGGGGCATAGACCGCCATCGGGTCGGTCAGGTCGAAATTCATCGTCCCGATCGGCATGGGCGGCGTTCCCAGCGTGGGGGTGAGCCACATGTCATAGGCCCGCTGCCAACGGGCAATGACCCGCGCATTTTGCTGAAAGGCGACCAGCGCCGCCATATATTGGGCACCGCTGATCTGTTGGCCCATCTGGTAGAGGCCGAGCGTCAGTCCTTCGAGATGATCGAGGTCTGCGGCCCCGCCATGTTGCGCGATCAGCGCGTCGATCTGCATCGCAACGCCGCTGGCCCACACGGTGAAAAAAGGCATGGTGAGCGCGTCGAACGACATGTCGGGCCGCGCTTCCTCAACATGGTGGCCCAGCGACTCGCACAGCGCCGCCGCAGCATCGACCGCCGCAACGCAATCGGGGTGCAGCGGGCGGCCGTCGGGATGGGTGCGGGTGACGGCGATACGCAGACCCTTTGGCGCAACCTGCGACGCCGCAAGGAATGACGCTGGTGCGGGCGGCGCGTAATAGGGGTCGCCCAGATCCGGGCCGGAGGTGACATCGAGCATCGCCGCCGTATCGCGCACCGAACGGCTGACGATATGTTCGTGGATCAGCCCGCCATACATGTCGCCGAAATCGGGACCGAGCGGATTGCGTCCGCGTGTCGGCTTGAGCCCGACGAGGCCGCAACAGGATGCGGGAATGCGGATCGACCCGCCGCCATCATTGGCGTGCGCCACCGGCACCATGCCGCTGGCCACCGCGGCGGCTGACCCGCCCGACGAGCCGCCGGTCGAATGGGCGGTGTTCCAGGGGTTGCGCGCCGGACCGTACAGCTTTGACTCGGTCGTGCCGACCAACCCGAATTCGGGCACGTTGGTCTTGCCCAGCGGGATCAGGCCGGCCTTCAGGAATCGGTTGACCAGCTCGCTGTTTTGCGCCGCCGGCACGCCGGGGTTGACGCGCGACCCGTCGCGTGTCGGAACCCCCTCCATCGCGCCCAATATGTCCTTGAGCAGGAAAGGCACGCCGCCAAATGGCCCCGCGACCGGCGCCGTGCGTGCTGTCGCTCGCGCGCGGTCGAACATCGTCCACACGACCGCGTTGAGCGCGGGGTTGTGTTTTTCGATGAGGCCGATGGCGCTGTCGACCAGCTCGAGCGGCGTTACCGACTTGTCGCGGACCAGCGCGGCAAGCGCAGTCGCATCATGGCGTGCATAATCAATGATCGGCATCGGCCGGCTCTCCTATCGGTATCGAGCGGCAGTGTTCAGCCTTTCAGCGGAACTATCAAGCATTGACTGCCGCCGCTGGCGATCAGGCGGCCGTCGCGCGACCAGATGCAGGCACTGCCGGCAAGCGTGCCTACACCAGCAAAATCGGCGCGGGCCTCAACCAGTTGCCAGTCGTCGTCGGGCGCGGAGTCATGAAACCGTACCGACAGGTCGAGCGAGGGCGCGACATAGGTGGGCAGTTCAGTAAGTCCGCGGTTGTGCGCGGCCCAGATATGGACGTCGATGCCGATGAGCGCGCGCGCGCCATCGAGGAAGGGATCGGACGTGGGCGTCCAATCGTTGAAACGCAGCCAGCGTTCGGTACGGCAGCCGCGCGGGTCGGGAACGCCGGGCGCGCGAAAATCGACCTGACGTCCGTCAACCATTTGCCAAAAGGCAATGGGGGCATGCCCGAAACGCGCGAGTTGGTCGGCAAAGGATTCGAGGGCCTCGGGCGGCGGAACGGACGGGAAATCGGCGTCGAGGCGGCTCGGGCCGACCGATTTGGCGGTCGACCAGACCTGCGCTTCGAGCAGCAGCTTGCCATTCTGGCGCAGCGACACGGCGTAGCACGCGGTGCTACCGACCTTGAGCGGGATGACCGCGACATCGACCGGGCCATTGTCGCCGCGCGCCAAAAACTGGCAGCTGAAGCTGACCGGCCGGTGGCCTTCGGCGGCGACGCAGCCTACCGCCCGCAGCGCGATGGCCGCGACATAGCCCCCGATCGGCCCCCAGATATTCCAGTCCGGATCGAAGCTCGCGGTCAATCCACCATCCGAAGCGGCGACCCGTGAAGCTGGCTCAAGGGTCGCCATGGTCCGGATCAGGCCGCCAATTTCCGCAGCACATAATGGAGGATGCCGCCGTTCATGAAATATT